>PXSY01000196.1 GCA_003023125.1 Bacteroidetes bacterium QH_10_64_19 | reverse complement strand
TTGATGAGCGTCAACAGTTCGTCGAGGAATACAGTGACACCTCCCTCGACCACCTCCCGCACTACTCCTTCGACCCGGAGGTTGCTGACGGCAACATCGAAAACTTCACCGGCGTGGCCCAAATCCCCATCGGCTTTGCGGGGCCCCTCACGGTGCACGGCGAACACGCGCAGGACGACGTGCTGATTCCCCTTGCGACGTCGGAGGGCACGCTCGTGGCTTCCTACAACCGCGGCATGAAGGTGTGCAATTTGAGCGGCGGCATCAAGGCAACCGTCGCCGGCGATTGCATGCAGCGGGCGCCGGTGTTCATTTTCGAGACGGCCCGTCAGGCGCGGGACTTCAGCCAGTGGGTGGACGGCCACATGGACGAGATTCGAGCGGAAGCGGAATCGACCTCCAGCGTGGCCGAGTTGCTCCACATCAACCATTACCTCTCCAACCACTTCGCCTACCTGCGCTTCAACTACCGCACTGGGGACGCGGCGGGGCAGAACATGGTGGGCCGCGCCACCTTTGCTGCCTGCGGCTGGATCATGGACCAGTATCCAGACCCAGTTCAGAATTTCTACCTGGAGTCGAACTTCGCCACGGACAAGAAGGCGTCGCAGGTGAACGTGATGCAGACCCGGGGCAAGCGTGTGACCGCCGAGGCCCTCATCGACCGTGAGACCCTTGTGCAGCAGATGCGCGTCGAGCCGGAGAGTCTTCACGACCACTGGAAGGCATCGACCGTGGGGGCCTTCCTCTCCGGCGCCAACAACAACGGAGGCCACTCGCCCAACGCCATCACGGCCCTCTTCATCGCCACGGGGCAGGACGTCGCCAACGTCTCCGAGTCGTCCGCCGGCGTGCTGTATACCGATGTGACCGAGGACGGCGACCTCCAAATCTCGCTGACCATCCCGTCGCTCATCGTGGCCACGTACGGCGGCGGCACGGGCCTGCCCACCCAGCGCGAGTGCCTGGAGATCATGGGATGCTACGGACAAGGAAAGGTCCACAAGTTTGCCGAGATCGTGGCGGCGCCCACCCTCGCCGGTGAACTGTCCCTCGGCGCCGCCATCTCTTCCTCCGACTGGGTCTCCAGCCACGAAACCTACGGTCGCAACCGGTGATTGCGTGTGGGAGTGTGGGCGTATGGGAGCGTTCACGATGCCGCCCACACCCCCAAACCCCCATACTCCCCAAACGCCTTCAGCCTATGCTGGCAGTACTTGAAGTCGCAATTCCGACGCTCTACGCGATTTCGATCATTGTACTGACGGCCTACGGCGGCAACCTGCTGTGGCTGGCCCTCGTCCACGCCCACAACAACACCCTCCGCGACGGCCCTGTCCCCGATCCCGACGACCGTCCGGTCCCGGACGACACCTGGCCCGTGGTGACGGTGCAGTTGCCCCTCTACAACGAGGCCGAGGTGGCGCGCCGCCTCATCGACGCCTGCGTGCACCTCGACTATCCCCGGGGTCGGCTCGACATCCAGGTCCTGGACGATTCGACCGACGAGACGACCGACCGGGTCGCCGAGCGGGTGGCGCACTGGCAGGACCGCGGGGTCAACATCACGCACGTGCACCGAGACGACCGCACCGGATACAAGGCCGGCGCCCTCGCCAACGGCCTGCGCATCGCCCGGGGCGAGCTCGTCGCCATCTTTGATGCTGACTTCGTTCCCCAGGCGGACTTCCTGCGCCGCATGGTGCCGCAGTTTTTCGGGAACGAGAACCTCGGACTCGTCCAGGCCCGATGGGGCCACCTCAACCGGGACGACTCGCTGCTGACGAAGGTGCAGGCGTTCGGCCTTGACGCCCATTTTGCCATCGAACAGCGGGTGCGCGAACTGGCAGGCTGTTTCATAAACTTCAACGGGACCGCGGGCGTCTGGCGCCGTGCGTGCATCGAGGACGCCGGCGGCTGGGAGCACGACACGCTCACCGAAGACCTCGACCTCAGCTACCGGGCGCAGCTTGAAGGCTGGGACTTCGAGTATGTCTCGGCGGTGGAAGCGCCCGCCGAGCTCCCGCCGGACATGAATGCCCTCCGCTCGCAGCAATTTCGCTGGGCGAAGGGCGGGGCGGAGACGGCCTTGAAACTGGCCGGACGCCTCTGGCGGGCTGCCCAACCACTGCGCGTGAAACTCGAGGGCACCTTCCACCTCACGGCCCACTTTGCGTTTCCGTTCATCCTGCTTGCGGCCCTCACGCACGCGCCCCTGCTGCTGCTGAAAAGCCTTGGTCACGGGCCCGGAGACGTATATTTTGCCCTGATGGGCTTCGGCCTGTTCGGCTTTGTCGGGTTTTTCCTGTCTCAACTCTTCGCCCAGCGCGCCCTCCATCCCGACTGGCGGCAGCGCCTCCGTCTCTTCCCCACCTTCATGGCCGGCACCATGGGACTGTCCCTCAGCAACTCGGACGCCGTCTGGCAGGCCCTCCGGGGAACGGACACCGCGTTCGTCCGCACGCCCAAGTACGGCGCCTCCCCAGGCGACGGCTGGTGGGAGAGCCGTTACGCCATCGCCGAATTGCCGCGGGTGGTGTGGGGCGAGGTGGGACTGGCCCTCTACTCGACCGCGGGCCTCGGCGTCACCATTGCGCTCGGCGAGTGGGCGGCCATTCCGTTTCAGGCCCTCTTTGCCGTCGGGTTCGTGCTGGTGGCAGCCTCCAGCCTCCGGCAAGTGCTCACGGTGCGCCAGGATCGGACCGTTTCGCCCTCGGCCTCTTCCCCGGTCTCTTGAGGTCGCCTCCCGACCTGTCGGTAACAAACGCATCGTCGACTCGTACGTTGGTTTTACAGTTCCTTTCTCAATGACCTCGGCGTTCTTCCCTTCTTTCATCGTCCCGGCGGTGCCCGTTTATGTCTCTGCCTGATCTTCAAGAGCCCCTCGCCTTGCTTGAGCAAAAGAACTACGACGAGGCCGTCGACGTGCTCGAGCAGAAGGTGGCGGCCCTGCCCGCCCACTGGGAGGAGGTGCATTTTTTGCTGCCGAACAGCCCCATTGCGTCCGCCGGGAAGCAACGCGTGCTGCGGCGCATGGACGGGATCGACGACGAGGTCGAGGCCCCTCGGCCCAGCGAGGTTCATCCCCCCCGGCCGGCCGACGCCGCGCCCCACTCGTCCGCCACAGATGAAGGCGAGACCGACGAGTTGGAGGAAGATGTTGAGGAAGATACGGTCGAGATGGACCAAGCTCGGGAGTCCGAAGACACGAGCCCGGACGAGCCGTCCTCGGCGGCGGACGACGAGTTGGCCGAGCTGCGTCGCCAGGCCGAGCAGGAGGCGCGCCAGGGCGGTGCTCGTCCAGGACTGGCCGACAAGCCGTCCTCCACGCCCGAAGAGCAGGTCGAGCAGTTTGAAGAGGAGGAGTCGTCCGACGACCTCAATCAACTCATCGACAAGCTGGAGTCGGCCCGGATCGATCCCGATCCAGACGCGGAGGAAGAGGCGTCCCCGGTAGATCCGCCCCCCGACGACGATACGGAAGAGGTCGTCTCGGAAACCCTGGCACGCATCCACGAGGGCCAGGACGACTACGAGAAGGCCGCGTACATCTACGCCCAGTTGGCCGAACAGGAGCCCCACCGGGCCGATGAGTTCCAACAGAAGGCACGAGAAATGGAGCGACAGGCCGACGCGAACGACGACTCGGCGGCCTGATCCGAATCCAGCGGAATCGACGGCACGGAGGCAGGCTCTACGACCAACCGTTCTTCTCGCAAGATCCGGAGAACTTCTGGCCACAGGGAGATGGATTGAAATTGCACCCGTTCTCCCCTTCCCCACTCTCCCCCGCTCCCTTCACCCTACCCCCTCGCCTGCGTTCCGAGCACATGGATGCCCTTCTTCGTCTCCGCGAGCAGTCCCCCCGCACGGTGGTGGGGCTCATGTCCGGCACCTCGCTGGACGGAATAGACGCCGTGCTCGCCCGCCTGGACGGCAGCGGCCCCGACCTGACGATGGAGACGGAGGCCTTCATGCATATGCCGTACCCCCCGGCCCTTCAAAATCTCATTCGGCAGAATACGACCGCGGCCTCGTCGTCGGTCCACGACTTGACCCGGATCGACGTTCGCCTCGCCGAGACGTACGCCGAAGCCGTGGACGGGGTCTTAGAAGAAGCCGGCATCTCCCGCGACGACCTCGATCTCGTGGGCTGTCACGGACAGACCGTCTGCCACCTCCCTGCCCCGGCCGACTGCGCAGGCCAGGAGGTCCGGGCCACGCTTCAACTCGGCAACCCTTCCACGCTCGCCACCCGCTTGGACGTGCCCGTGGTCGGCAACGTTCGGGCGGCCGACCTTGCGCTTGGGGGGCAGGGCGCCCCGCTCGTCCCGTACTTCGACTACGTCACGTTCACTGCCGCCGACGAGCACCGAGGCCTGCTCAATCTTGGCGGGATCGCCAATCTTACGGTACTGCCCGCCGGCGGTCCTCCCGACGACGTGCGCGCCTTCGACACCGGTCCCGCCAACATGGTGATCGACGCACTTGCCAACCGGCTGTTCGACACTCCCTTCGACCGCGATGGCCGGAACGCCGACGCGGGAACGCCCGACCACGACCTGCTCGCCGACCTCCTCGAAGGGCCGTACTTTCGACGCGAACTGCCCAAGTCCACCGGACGCGACGACTTTGGGCCGGACTACGTGGATCGCCTGCTCGGCGCTGCCCAGTCCCGCGGGCTCTCCCCCGAAGACACAATCGCTACGGCCACCCTACTCACGGCGGCCTCCGTCTACCAGGCGTACGCACAATACATTCGCCCCCGCCCGTCCATCGACGTGCTTATCGCCAGCGGCGGAGGCGTCCACAACGACACCCTCATGCAGATGCTGCGCGATGCCTTTTCCCCCATTCCCGTCCGCACCGCCTCGGACTACGGCGTCGACGTCGACGCGAAGGAAGCTCTCTGTTTCGCGGTTCTCGCCCACGAGACGGTCAACGGCGTGCCCACGAACCTGCCGTCGGTGACCGGGGCGTCGGGCCGTGCGCTCCTCGGCTCTATCAGCGTCCCAGCCTCGTAGCCCGCCCCTCGGGACGTCGAGGTCG
>PXSY01000195.1:1281-4402 GCA_003023125.1 Bacteroidetes bacterium QH_10_64_19 | reverse complement strand
CTCCCTACAGTGCCGTGTCGGTCTCGCACGGCGCGGCCCTCCCCTACTGCCGCCTCGACGGCATCGACGGGCCGAAGATGGTGATGGTGCACTGCCAGTCTGGCATCTGCGTGGATCTGGAGGATGAGATCGAGGAGCTTGACGCGTCGGAGCCGGTCTACGCCTTTTTCTTCCTCGCGAGCCCGAAGGACGACGAGGGGGAGCACCTCCGCACCCTGGCTACACTGGCCAACCGGACCGACGAGGAGCAATTTCTCGTGGAGTGGCGCGCAGCGACCGACGAGCAGGAGGTGAAGGAAAGCCTGCTCCACCACGAACGCTACCTGACGCTCAACCTCCTCTCGGGGACCAATACAGACGAGTTCATCGGCCAGACCGTGACCGACCTGAACCTGCCGGCGGGCGTGCTCGTGGCCCTCATCCGGCGCGACGGACAGATTACGGTGCCGTCCAGGACCACGCACCTGGAGGAGGGCGACCGCGTGACGATCATCGGCAATCCGGCAGGGATTGACCGGCTCTATGAGCTGTACCGGAAAGGAGAGCGGGAGGGCGTTGTCCAGTAGTCTCGCGCGTCCTCCACGCCCCTGTCTTCATTTCGTACGGGACGGAGTACCTCTGCTCCACACGTCTTCTTCGTCGGAAACCGGAACGGGTGCGCTCGTAATCGGACCGCTTCGGTGATTGGAGGCGAATGAGCCCCGATGCCACGACGGAGACCGTTGGTACGCAATTGCCGTGAATGCCAACCCGATGCACTTGTTAATCCAGTGCGAATTTTTGGTATGCCCGTACGTTCAGACCTCTCCCAGCAGGCATGCTCTTTGCGTGACTTTCGTAGCGAACATTTGCCGTGTCGGCCTCACATGTCAACAGAAACTATGGAGATTCAGCTCTAGAATAGAGTCTTTTCTCTGTCCGACGGGTCTCCTCTTCAGGGAGGGCGGCGGTCCTCCAAGCGTCTGCGACGTTGCTCCACGGAGGATTCGTATCCCCCGCGTTGCGCTCATCGATTCAGCGTTACTGACGTCGAGCAAGCTCTCTCACGTATGCATCACATCTTCCCATGGGTCGCCTCTGGACACAGCCTTCGACCGTCCTGCGCCCCCAAGACTCCTCCTTCTTTTCGGGGGACCGGTCCCAACTTCAAGTCTATCGCGTGTTAACGCTGCTCGGAGCCGCTGTAATTCTTCTCTTCGGCCCCCTCTACGCCACGTCCAACCCTGAGGCAGTCGATCCGCTGTGGGGACGGATCGGCATGGCTGCGTTGCTGGGCGCTCTCGTCCCGGCATCGTACGTGTCCGCCCACATTCGGTCCCACTACGCATCCTGGATGCGTGGCCTACTCTTCGCCACGATGGCCTGGGTCGTCATCGTCGCCACGCTGAACCGCTTCGAGGGGGAATTCGCGGTCGGTCTCCTCGTGGGGTACGCAGCCATCACGGCCGTGGTGGGCATGAGTGCCGAGTCTGGCCGACCGGTGGCGTGGTTCTCGGGGATTGGCCTCCTCCTCGCGGCAGGCGGCATTGGGGTTTCGTTCGTGTTGGGGCCGGGGCCCGAGACCGATCCCCTGTTGCTGCTCGCGAGCCTGGCGTCGGTCGGGCTGGCCGAGGGCCTCGCCATTCAGCGGCTGCTGTCTGCACAGCAGACGCTCCAGACCCAAAAGGAGCAACTGCACTGCATCACCGGCAACGTCTCCGAGGGAATTTATCGATCCACCCCCGACGAGGGGCTCGTCTACGCCAATCAGGCCTTTGCGGAGATGTTTGGCTACGAGAGTGTCGAGGCCGTTCTCCAGGCCGACTCTGCGTCGTTCTACGCCGATCCCGCGGTCCGCGAACGCCTGATCGAGCAGGAGAACCAGCAGGGGGGCATCGAGGGGCAGGAGGTGCGGTTCCGCCGGCAGGACGGCACCACGTTCATCGGTCTCCTCAGCAGCACAGTGGTGCGCGACGAACACGGCAACATCCAGTACTATGACGGAGCTGTCACCAACATTACCGAGCGGAAGCGGAGGGAGCAACGGCTTCGCGTGTTGTCGGAGGTGGTCGAACAGGCTCACAACGGCATTCTCGTTACCGCTCCCCACCGTGGTCAGGATCCGATCCTCGGCGATTTGGCGTTCGCCGCCGGCGACTCGATCGACGATGCTTCCGCCCAAAACGGCCCGGGCGACAAAGCGGAGACCATCGTGTATGCGAACCATGCCTTCGAGGAGATGACCGGCTACCGCGAGGACGAACTTCTTGGGCGGTCCCTCGAACTTCTCCGCGGACCCGAGACGGATGCGGCCGTCATTCATTCCCTTCAGACCGCCCGACGCAGCGGAGACGCCTGGGAGGGAGAAACCATCAATTACCGGAAGGACGGAACGCCGTACGTGGCCCACTGGAACGCCTCGCCCGTGCAGGACGACGAGGGGACCGTCGAGTACTGGGCCTCCATCCAGCGCGACGTCACCGACCGCCGCAAGATGGAGGAGCGCCTCCGCGAGCAGAAGAGCCGGCTCCGAGGACTGGCCAATAGCCTCCCCGGCGTCGCCTACCAATTTTACGCGCGCCCCGACGGGGGGCGTGGCTTCTATTTCGTGAGCGAGCATGCAACCACGATGCTCGGCTTGTCCTCCGACCCCGACTTGTTCTATGAGCAGTTTAGCGCGCATATTCCCGCTTCCCACCAGACGGAGGCCCAGAAGCAGATCGACCAGGCCGTCGAAGCCGAACAGGCCTGGCGGTACGAGATCCCGTTCGAAACGTCCGACGGGGAGCGGATGTGGCTCCTCGACACCGCTACCCCGGAGCAACGAGACGGAGAACTTGTGTTTAACGGGGTGATGCTCGACATCACGGAGCGGAAAGAGATGGAAGAGGCGCTTACCTACCGGTCCCGGCTCGAAAGCAAGATCGTCGACATTTCGACGCGGTTTATCAATACCTCCATCGAGAATCTCGATCGGGAGATTGAAGACGCGCTCGAAGCGGTTGGGCGGTTCGTAGACGCCGACCGAAGCTACGTCTTCCTGTTCGACGACGACTCGAAACGAATGAAAAACACGCACGAATGGCAGGCCGCGTCCGGCGCGCATCGATCAACCCTTCAGGACATTCCCTACGAGGAAACG
>PXSY01000195.1:0-1220 GCA_003023125.1 Bacteroidetes bacterium QH_10_64_19 | reverse complement strand
AATCCGCGGGACTGGGACTCGGACACAGTCATGATCCTCCGCGTCCTCACCGAGGCGATCTCGAACGCCCTGCAGCGGAAAACGATCGAGACGGAAATGATCGCGGCGAAGGAAGAGGCAGAGGAAGCCAATCGCATGAAATCGGTCTTCCTGGCCAACATGAGCCACGAGATCCGGACGCCGCTGACCTCGATCATCGGCTTTGCGGAGGCCATCGGCGAGGAGCTCGGCCCCGACGCCCCGGCCCCCATTCCCCGGTTTGCCCGCCTCATCGAGGAGAGCGGAACGCGCCTCCTGGAAACGCTCGATGGTGTTTTGAACCTCTCGAAGCTGGAGTCCGGAGAGATGGAGCTTTCCACCGGGGCTGTCGACCTGGCGGCGGAGGCCGAGGAGATGGCCAACCAGCTCGCGCCGCAGGCCGAGTCGTCCGGGATTGATCTCTGTGTGGAGACAAACGACTCCGCGGTTCCGGCACGGGCCGACGAAGGCGGGGTGCAGATCGTCCTCCGCAATCTGATCTCCAACGCCATCAAGTACACCAACGACGGAGGGACCGTCTGGGTGCGGGCGCGGGCTGCTGACGACGACGCCGTGATCGCCGTCGAGGATACTGGAATTGGGATGGACCCCGAGCAGGTGCCTGTTCTCTTCGAGTCCTTCCGGCAGGCCTCCGAGGGGCTCGCTCGCGAGTACGATGGCACGGGCCTGGGGCTTGCGGTCACGAAGCAGGCCGTGGACCGCATGGACGGCACCATCGAGGTCGAGACGGAGAAGGGTGAGGGCAGTCATTTTGTCGTCCGGCTGCCAGAAGCCAAAACCGCTAGGGAGACCCCGTAGCTCCTCGTGCGCTCTGGCCCCACACCCCAGCCCGAAACATGGTCCTCCTTTGCGAACCTCCACGGAGCGAACGATTTCAACGAACCGATTTTTGTCCTTGTCTCCCACCAATCCTCAACGAATGATGCCGCACAGATGGGGCGCTATCATGCTCGGCGTGCTGCTCCTTGGCCTCGCGGGAAGTGGATTCCAGGGCGACACGCCTTCTGAGTCGCAACCTTCCCCCGAGGCCGTCGCGTCCACGGACTCCGTGCCCCAGGCGGATACGAATCGCTCGGCCCCCTCCGCCGGCTTCTCGCCCGGGGCCTCCGTTGCCGACGACACCATTGCCCCGGACGGGATGGTGTACGTGCCGGGCGGGCGTACAAAAATCGGGATCGAGA
>PXSY01000194.1:2987-6115 GCA_003023125.1 Bacteroidetes bacterium QH_10_64_19 | reverse complement strand
CGGTCCAGGCGCATCCTCGACAGCCGTCGGGATACTTCCTCCCTTCGGTCGGGGCGCAGCCCGGAGACTACTTCCTCCCTTCGGTCGGGGCGCAGGGTCGTGCCGCCCAGAGCGACGTCCGCGTCCCAGCGACTCCGATGAGCAGGCGACGGATGACGGGCCGTAGACCTCTGGCGCATACACACAAATGGATACACACAAATGGGACGACCGCCGGTCGGCGGCCGTCCCCAAACGTCAGCGTCCGACGGACCAGCGTCCGACGGACCGATGGGGAGACACGCTCAGGTCGCCTCGCCGACCAGCGGGTGGCCGGCCTGTCGCCATCCCGCGTAGCCGTCCTCGAAGTCCGTCACGTCCGTATAGCCCATCTCTTCGAGCTTCTCCGCGGCCTTCGGCGAGGCATCGCAGTCGGCATTGGCGCAGTACACCACGATGGGCTCGTCCTTGTTGGGCACGAGGTCTTCGACCCGGTCAAGGTCGTCGGCCGGCACGCTGACGGAGCCCGGAATGTGCTTCGCCTCGTGGGCGTCTCGCGGCAGTGTATTGATGAGGACGGGCGGCGTCTCGCTGCCGAGCGCGTCCTCGAGTTCTTCGGCGGAGATGGTCGTCAGTGTCGTCGGCATGGTTGGTGAGATGCAGATTGATGCGCAATTGCGACGAGAGATTGTCCGAATGCTACACGATTAAAAACGGGGAGCGCTGAGACAGGATTCTCTGTGCGAGAGAGCGCGCGAGGCGTTACAGGACTTCAAGGATTTTACGGACGGTGGGGGGATCCGCGGTTTGGCCGAGTCGTTGAGCGCTGCCGGTCCGCTGTCGTACCCAGTCGTTCCCCCGCCATGTCGACCCTCCGTTCGTCTGCGCTATGCCTTCTCCTCGGTTTGCTCGCCGGTCCGGCCCCGGCCCAGGATACGTCCGCCGTGGCCTTTTCGGTGCAGATGCCGGACAGCGTCGTCGTCACGGCTGCGCGCACCCCCACGACGATTCAGGAGACGGGGCGGCGTGTGAGCGTGTATACAGGGCAGGACATTGAGGCGCTGTCCGTCAATTCCGTCGACCAGCTGCTCGACCAGGTGGCAGGGCTCGACGTGAAGAGCCGGGGCGGCTTCGGCGTGCAGAGCGACCTCACCATGCGCGGCTCTACCTTCAACGGCGTGCTCCTGCTGCTGGACGGGGCCCGGATCAACGATCCGTACACGGGGCACTTTCTGATGGACCTGCCGGTGCCGCTCTCGGAGATCGCCCGGGTGGAGGTGCTGCACGGCCCCGCCACGGCCCTCTACGGGCCCGATGCGCTGGGGGGCGTGGTGCACCTCATCACCAAAACTGCCCTTCGGAGCGGTGGGACGCCGGAGGGCGGCCTCTCGGCACGGGCTGAGGGACGGTACGGCACCCACAATCTGTATGACGCCGGGGGCGCGGTGCGGCACCGGGGCGAGCAGGGCGCGGTGAGTGCCGCGGCGGCGGTGCAGGGGAGCGACGGGCAGACCGTGTCGGCTCCGCCCTCGGAGAACTTCCCCGCCCTCGCCAGCACCGTTCAGACCGACTTTGACCGCCGTGTGGCCACCGTGGCGGGGACCCGCGACCTGGGCGGCGCCACCCTCTACGCCCGCGCCGGGGTCGATGACCGCGCATTTGGCGCCTACCACTTCTATTCGGACTTTCCCGGCGACCGGGCGCGGGAAGCCACCTCTACGTTCTGGGTGCAGAGCCGCCTGTCGAGCCCCGGCGGCGCGGACACGCCCTGGCAGGTCCAGCTCTTCGGCAAGCAGCACCGCGACCGATACACCTACAACCCCGCGGTCGGCGCCAACCGCCACATCAGCCGTCGGCTGCGGGTGCAGGGACAGGCGTCCCATGCGCTGGGCCCTGTGCGCGTGACCGGGGGCGCCTCTGCGGGCCTGCGCGGCGTCGACAGCAACCGAGACGGGGTGCACAGCGACCCCTCCGCCGGGGCCTTCGTGGGCCTCCGCTGGCGCGCCACCCCGCGCCTCACGCTCAACCAGAGCACGCGCGTCGACTACGACCCCATCTACGGGGTGGAGCCGACGCCGCAACTTCACCTGGCCTACGCCCTGGGTCCGGTCACCCTGCGGGCGGGCGGCGGGCGCGTGGTGCGTGTCCCCAACTACGTGGAGCGCTTCATCGACTCGCCGTCCAACCAGGGCACTCCCGGCCTCGACGCCGAGACGGCCTGGTCGGGCGAGGCGGGGGCGGACGTGCGGCTGCCCGCGAGCCTGTCGCTCTCCGTCACCGGCTTTCGCCGTGCCACCGACAACGCCATCGACTATCTTCGACAGTCCGGGGTCTTCGTAGCCCGCAACCTGGACCGCACCACCACGACGGGGCTCGAAACCGAGCTGTCGCTCGACCGCCGCCTCGGGGCGGTCGGCCTGAATCTCAGCGCGGCCTACACGCTCCTCGACGCCACCCTCGACGGCCAGCGGCCGGCGGCCGACTACAAGTATGGGCTCAACAGCGCCCGCCACCACGTGCAGGGGAATGTCTCGCTGAGCGCGGGGGCCGTGACGCTGGGCCTCCAGGGCCTGTGGAAAGATCGGATCCGCAACGCGGGCGGGGCGACCGACCGCTACGGCGTGGTGCACGGGCGACTGGGCTACGACACACGTCTCTCCGGCGCACGCGTCACCCTGTCCGTGGAGCTCCGCAACGCCTTCGACCGGCCGTACAGCGAGGTCTTCGACGCGCCCATGCCGGGCCGGACGCTGATGGTGGGGGCGACGGTGGCCCTGTAACAGTCGCGGTCCGGCCTGGGGGCGAAATGCGCGGCTCTACAGTTCGGTGAGAAGCAGGACGCCGAGGACGCTCAGGAGGAAGACAAGCATCCCGCCTTCCAGGCCGGGCGCCTCCTCAGATGAGGATTCTTCCATCGCAGCGGATGTCGGCACGGTGTCACCGGGCGTCTTCGGGGTTATGTCCGTAGGGGTTGGAGAAGAGACGCCTCCCTGGGTCTCCATCTGTGACAGGGCCACGCCCCGCAGCGATCCGAGCTTCGCGAGCGCTGGAATCTGATCGATCGGCAGTCGGCCCGACACTATGCGTCCGGCGGCCGCCGCGTCTTTGATCCCGAGGTCTTTGAGGTCCGCGCGCAGTTGCTCGGCCTC
>PXSY01000194.1:0-2956 GCA_003023125.1 Bacteroidetes bacterium QH_10_64_19 | reverse complement strand
TATTCGTGGTAGAGCATCAGCAGCTCCAGTCCTGCTTTGGCGAGCGGGCCGTCCTTGCCGGTCATGTCGGTCCCGTGGAAGTCCTGCAGGGCCTCGGCCCGTATGCTGTCGGCGGGCTGCTGGGCCGTGGCGGGAAGGGCGGGAAGGAGGAGCAGCGTCAGAAGAAGCCCGAGGAGGCCGGGGGAAAGTGCGAGGGAAGCGTGAGACATGGGCCGAAATGCGTTTTGGAAGAGGGAACTGCCGAGGTTACCGGACGCGGACGAACTTTCGGGTCGCCGAGAACGAGTCTCCCTTGATACGGAGGAAGTACACGCCGCTTTGTAGGTCGGTCCCGACCGTCAAGGTCGTCGGGTCGTTGGCGGCCACCGGGCCGTCGTGGAGGCGAGCGACTCGCTGGCCGAGCACATTGAACACGCCGACGCGCACGTCCTGGGCCTCCTGTACGGCCACCGACACGGTCGCCTCGTCCGAGACGGGGTTCGGAGACACCGGCGAGACGCTGTACGCGTCGGAGAGGGTCCGCTCGACGGTGCGTTCGTCGCTATAGGTGGCCGATCCGTCGAGGTCTTCCTGGCGGAGTCGGAAGGTGTGGGTTCCAGGCGCAAGGGCCGGTGTGCGGTAGCGGTAGGTCTGCGACGCACTGGTCGTGCCGGCGCCGTCCCTGAAAGCCATCGTCTCGAAGGCCCCATCGCCGCGCCTGTGCTCGATGCCGAATCCCGCGTTGTTGGTTTCGCTGGCCGTGGTCCAGGTCAGGACGGCCGTCTCACCCTCCACGACCGCGTCGAACCGGGTCAGCTCCACCGGCAGCGCGGCGGCGGTGGCCTGCACGAAGCCGTGGCCGCTCCAGGGGTCAACCCCTGAGGATACACTCACAAAATTCCCGTCCCGGTTTTGGCGGATAGTCACGTCCTCCGCGTTCGACTCCAGCTGGTTGTAGACGTCCGCAGGGGGAAGGCTGGGATTTACCTCCCGGATGAGGGCCGCAATGAAGTTCGGGTGCGGGTCCGGATCCTTGAAACCGATGTCCGATCCGAAGAAAGTATTGTCGACCGCATCCGTGCCGGTCACGTCGGGCTTCTCACGGTCCTCGGGCGAGGGGAGGGGGACTCCATTTTCGTCGAAGCGGATCTTGATTCCTCCCTTCGAGGAGAACGACTCCAGTCTCGCCGGGTCTGCACCATCGAATGCTTCGGTGTCGAAAAACGGGGCCGCGGCGACCGCCATTGCGCCCTCGGCCATGGGGTGCCCAAAAATTGTAGGGCCGAGCGTGTCGTATTCATTGATGGTGACGTCGCTGTTCGTGAACGGACCGCTACCGATGTAGATGTACTTGAGCCGATCAGTATCAGCGCCGGTCTCGGCGGCCTGTTCGATCGCAAGGAAAAGGGTCTTGGCATTGCTGTCATCATTCGTGTACTCGAAAAACTCGAATGGCAACCCATTTGAGATGTTGTCGTCTGCGGACTGTGCAACGACACTGTCGCTTTCGCTCACGAGTGCGATGTCGAAGTCTGTATTGGCGCCGGTGGACCCCTCTACGAGCGCCGACGGATCTGTCCACTGAAATATGACCTGAAGAGTCCCCCCTGCCTCGACGGTAATCTCCTGCCGGGTATCGGTCGTCGCGGTGGAATCGAAGTCGTGGGCGACCGAACTGCTGCTAATTACGCCCGGCTCCCCCGAGTTGCGGAATGGCGCCTCGTAGGAGTTCTGTCCGCTGTTGCCCGCCGAGGAAAAGTAGGCGACGCCGTCACTGTCTACCACGTCGTTGACGGCGTTCGACACTGGGCCGTCCTGATAGAAAGGTTCTACAAAGTACTTGACGTCATCAACGATCACTGTGCAGCCGGCATCGGCGAGTTCCTGGATCCCCGAGGCGAAGTTCGCGATTCCTCCAAACGCGGTGTGGAACCCGAGCGTAGCCCGCGGAGCGATGTCGTGGACCAGCTGGAGCATGGCGCGCCCCTCGTCGTCGCCCGGCTCACTGTCGTCGAGCATGTCGACCGGCGTCGTATTGCCTTCAGGATTGTCGGCGCCCGGCAAGTCTCCGGACTGGACGTCATCGGACGCCGAGGTGGACGCCGAATTGTTCTGGTTGTAACTGTCCGACAGTACGCACACCTTCTGCCCGCTTCCGTCCGCGCCGAGATCGGTCCGCCCCTGGTAGGCCCGGTGGCTCGTGTCGGCCTCCGACCCCACGCTCCCGACATGCGTCTGCACGTAGGCCGGCATCAGGCCCCGGAGCGACCGGAGTTGCGCCGCGTTCTTCAGCGCCGAGATGGGCAGTCGCCCCGAGACGACGCGTCCGGCCGTCGCGCCGCCCTCCAACCCAAGAGTGCGGAGGTCTCTTCGCAGGTCGGCTGCCTCCCCCACCGCGACGGCATTGATGGCAACGGACTGTCCATCCGGCGAGACCGGGGAGTGGTAGCGGGCGTTCCGGGCCCGACGGGTGCGCTGCGTGCCGCCGAGCAGGCGCTGCACCCCGGCGGCGCCCTCCGCCTCGTGCTGGTAGTAGAGCGTGGCGAGGTCGCTGCCCACCTTTGCCATCGGGCCGTCCTTGCCCTCCAGATTGTCGCCGCGGACGGCCCGTCGCACCTGGGTCTGCACGTCGGCAGGCGCGGCCTGCACCTGCGGGGCAATCGGGACGGCGGTACTCGGCGCGGCGCGTTCCGTTGGGGCAGACCCCTGTGCAGAGGCAGTGCCGACCCCGAGCAGGGACACTGCGGCGCCGAGCAGAACGACAGGCAGGCAAGGGGAGGATCGGCGGTTGGGTATAGCAGGAGGGTAAGCGAACGAGAAGACAGCGATGTCAACGTCTGGCTGTTGTTACACAGAGGAGTAATCCGCCTCGGCAGGCAGCACAAACTGCCATTCGTCCAGGAGGGCTTGGATGAGAGTGACACACCGGGATGTCGATCTGAAGTAATGTTAATGAGTATACGCATCCTATTCAACG
>PXSY01000193.1 GCA_003023125.1 Bacteroidetes bacterium QH_10_64_19 | reverse complement strand
TTCTTTCCCGACACCGATCCGAGCCGGGTGCAGATTAACGCCGAGGCCCCAATCGGCACCGACATCGAAACGTCGAACCGCATCGCCCAGACGATTGAGGATCGGATCCTGCAACTGCTCGACGGGAACCCGGAGTCCGAGGCCAACATCGAAAACCTGCTCGTGGGTGTGGGCGTGGGAGGCGATCAGCGGTTCGGCGGCGGGGCCGACTCGCCCGAACAATCCCAGGTGTCCCTCAACATGGTCGATTACGAGGAGCGGCCCGAGTCCTCCACGCGGACCCTCAAAAAACTCCGCGCGCAGTTGCAGGGCATTCCCGGCACCGACATCGAGTTCACGAAGCAGGAGCAGGGGCCGCCCACGGGGCCTCCCGTCAACATCGAAATCTCAGGGCCTGAGTTCGACCGGATTACGGACATTTCCACGGAGATCAAACAGCGGCTTCGTGACGCCGCACAGAGCGGGCGCCTGCCCGGCCTCGTCGACGTGACCGATAACCTAAACCGGGGCCGTCCCGAGGTGCAGGTCGACGTGGACCGCGAGAAGGCCGCGCAGTACGGGCTCTCCACCGGCCAGATTGCCCGAACCGTCCGGTCTGCCATCCAGGGCACCGAGGCCGACACCTACCGGAGCGGCGATGACGAGTACGACATCACCGTGCGCCTCCAGGAAGAGGACCGGGCGAGCATCACGAGTCTCAACAACCTCACGGTGTCGAGCGTCACGGGCCAGCAAATTCCCCTGACGTCGGTGGCCGACATTGAGGAGGGCACCGGCTTCGGCTCCATCACCCGCATCGACGAGAGCCGCGTGGTCACCGTCTCCGGCGATGCGGCCCCCGGCTACAACGGCCCGGAGGTCCTCAATCGCGTACAGGACGAGCTCTCCGAGTTTCGAGACGGCCTGCCGCCGGGCTACACGATGGAGTACACCGGCGGCAATGAGGATCAGCAAGAATCCTTCGGCTTCCTCGGCACGGCGCTGGCCGTCGGCGCCGCGCTCATCTTGCTCGTTATGATCATCGAGTTCAACTCCATCAGCGCGCCGTTTATCATCATGGCCGCCGTGGGATTGAGCCTGATCGGAGTGCTTCTGGGCCTCATTCTCACGCGCACGCCCTTTAACCTCTTCACCTTTATCGGCATCATTGCCCTGGCCGGCATTGTGGTGAACAACAACATCGTGCTGGTCGACTACATCATGCAGCTGCGGGGACGCGGTCGCGACAAGCTCGAGGCCATCGTTGAGGGTGGCGCTACGCGCCTGCGCCCCGTGCTGCTCACGGCCCTGACGACCATCCTCGGGCTCGTGCCACTCACCTTCGGCATTAACGTTGACTTCGTGGGCCTGCTGGCGGACTTCGCGCCCGACTTTCAGCTCGGAAGCGAGAGCACGCAGTTCTGGGGCCCGATGGGCACGGCCATCATCTCGGGCCTCACCTTCGCCACGTTCCTGACACTCGTGATCGTGCCGGTGATGTACTCCGCACTCGACTCCGTCAGCCTGCGGGTGACCCAGGCCTTCGGGGGCAGCGAAGACGGAGGGGCGATCGTCAGCGATACGGTTGTCACCGAGAGCCTAATCGAGGACAAGGTGCCCGGCGACGGCGCTCCGACCGCCCCGGAAGCGTCTCCGGCCGAGCCCGGCCCTACAGCGGACACGTAAATGTCAGTGGCGTTCCCCTCCCGGCGTCCGTGTCCGGGGTCGTGAGGCGGCCTGCCTCACCGTTCTACTGTGGCAGAAATTCGGTACTCCCACGCCCCCATTCGCCCGTGCCCTCCGGGCATCTCCCCTGCGATCAGAGACGGCCAAGCCTCTGTCGCCTGATCGGTCTTCCAATTATATACAATCGCCCTGCGTCTGTACCGTCCCGAAGAAACTGAATGAGGCCGTCTGCATTTATCGTTGATCCTGCGATAACATGGTTTCGGGCACTCGACTGACGCTAGTCGGGGCCGCCGGCCATGCCGTCGACCCGTTGGATTTTCTGTTGCCCCGTTTCGTTCCCCCGAATGGGCTTACTCCTTCTCTACGTCGCGCTGGCAATCGGGGTCTCTTTCCTCTGTTCGATCATGGAGGCCGTCCTGTTGAGCGTCACGCCCTCCTACGTGGCGGCCCTGGAGCGCGAGGGAAGTGCTGTGGGCGAGCGTCTGCATCAGTTTAAGGAAAACGTCGACCGTCCACTGGCCGCAATTTTGAGCCTCAACACGATCGCCCACACAGTGGGGGCGGCGGGCGTGGGCGCACAGGCAGCCATCGTCTTCGGGGAAGCATACACCGGCATCGTCGCCGCTATCCTTACGCTTCTCATCCTCGTGCTCTCCGAAATTATCCCGAAAACCCTGGGGGCCGTGTATTGGCGCACCCTGACTCCCGCGGTGGTCTCAACCCTGGTGGTCACCATTTGGCTGATGTGGCCCCTCGTGAAGCTGTCGCAGGGCCTCACGTATCTGTTGTCCAGCGACGAGGATGAGGCGGCCTTCAGCCGGGAGGAATTTACCGCGATGGCCGAACTGGGGGAGGAAGAGGGCGTCTTTGAGGAAAAAGAGTCCCGCATCCTGCGCAACCTGTTCCGCTTCAACTCGCTGCGGGTGAAGGACGTGATGACGCCCCGCACCGTCATTTTTCATCTTCCGGAGGACACCACCATCGGCGAGGTCGTAGAGGAGCGCGACGAGTTTCGCTTCTCCCGCATTCCAGTTTACGACGACGACCCCGACGACATTACCGGCTACGTATTGAAGGACGAGATGCTGCTGCGGGCCGCACAGGAAGAGTTTGACGTCACCCTGGAAGAAATGGCCCGTGACATTCTGGTCGTGCACGAGACGCTCCCCCTCCCCGATCTGCTGGAGCGGCTGCTCGACCGCCTGGAGCACATCGCGCTCGTGGTGGACGAGTACGGCGGCGTGGCCGGGGTCGTCACAATGGAAGATGTTGTGGAAACGCTCCTGGGGCTGGAGATTGTCGACGAGGCCGACTCGGTGGAGGACATGCAGGCCCTGGCCCGGAAGCAGTGGTTTCAGCGGGCCCGCGAACTCGGCATGGTGTCGGAGGAGGCCCTCGAAACGCCAACCACCGACGAGGCCGGCGAGCTGGACGAATCGGTGCTCCAGAAAGATGTGCCGGACGA
>PXSY01000192.1 GCA_003023125.1 Bacteroidetes bacterium QH_10_64_19 | reverse complement strand
CTCAAAAAGCTCGGCAGATTCGGTCGCCCCCGCCAGCGTTTCCGCTGCCTCGACATCGACAGACTCGTCGTCGCGGGCGTGCACCACGAGCCACGGCACGTCGATACGCGAAGCAGCCCCCGGCACGTCGAGTTCGTCGCGATGCGCCATCGTGTCGTCGTAAAGCACCTTGTTGAGCCGTAGGATCTGCCCCGTGCGACTGTTGCGAATCTCGGTGTAGCCCTGCGTCTCCCAGTCTTCGATCTGCTCGTCGCCGAAGCGATCGACGAACGTGGCGACGGAGGACCACGTGACGAGTGCATCCACCCGGTCGTCGCGGGCGGTTTGCAGAATCACGGTCCCGCCGCCCCGCGAGTGGCCCATCAGGCCGATGCGGTTCGGATCTGCAGGGGCGTCCGGAAGCTGTCTCTCTTCCACCGCGTCGAGGACGGCCTGCAGATCGTCGAGCTCGCGGGTGAACGTATTGTCCGCAAACTTGTCGGGCTCCGCAAACTCGGTCGGCGCGTCCCGAGGCACACCGTTGTAGGAAAAGTTCATGTGTACCGAGACGAACCCAGTTCGGGCGAGGCGCCGTCCCCAGTCGGGAAACGGCCCCCAGTCCTTGAAGCCCTTGAAGCCGTGGCAGAAGATGACGACGGGCTTGGCCTCTCCGCCGTCGACGAACCGCACGTCACAGTCCACGTCGTCACCGCGCTCATTCTCGACGGAAAACGGAATCTCACGCACAGATGTGCTCATGGCTCTGCTCGTCGGTGAACGACAACTGACAGACAAGCTCAACAGGCGTGAGCGTGGCTTGCTTCCGTTTCACGCCTCACACTTCACGTAGTCACGCATTCACGCAACACGCAATACGCACTACTACCCCGACTCCGGAATCACCTGGATGTCAAGCGTGGCGGAAATGCCGTGTCCCACGTCGATGGTTGCAGTGTAGGCCCCAACGAACCGGATGTCCTCGTCGAGATCAATGTCGCGGCGGTCGATGTCGAAGCCGCGATTCGAGAGCTCGACCGCAATCTGCTGGGTCGTCACGGTGCCGAAGATGCGGTTGTCTTCGCCGACCTTTGCGGTAAAGACGACCTGCATGTCCTCGAGCTCATCCTTGAGCTCTTCGGCCTGCTCCTCCTTTGCGGCCTCTTTGCGGGCCTGCTGCTGCTGTTCGTCGCGGAGCTGGCGAACGGCCCCGTCGGTGGCGACCCGGGCGAGGCCCTGCGGGATGAGATAATTTCGGCCATAGCCGTCGGCCACCTCGTGGACTTCCCCCTGTTCGCCGAGGTCCTCCACGTCATCAAGAAGAATGATCTGCATGATGCAATTGAGTCGGTCGGAAATGATGAAGACAGTTCGTCCGGGGTCGATTACCGAATCGACTCGGACACGTACGGAAGCAGGGCGAGATGCCGGGCCCGCTTGATCGCCGTCGTAATCTGGCGCTGCACGCGGGCCGGAACCCCCGTCACGCGACGGGGCAGAATCTTGCCCTGGTTGTTGATGAACTGCTCCAGGAATTCGGTACCTTTGTAGTCGACGTATTCGATGTGCTCGTAATCGACGTCGTTCTGATCAGCCATGGGTCGTCGTATGCTCTAGTTCGAGAGACTCGGAAAGAAAACGGGAGATTGCGTCTCGGACTTATTCATCGTCGTCCGTGTCCGACGCTTCCGCCTCGTCCTCGGCGGCGGCCTCCTGGGCGCGGCGCTTCTTGCGCTTCTCGTAGTGCCGCTGCATCTTCGCGTCCATGCGAAGCGTGAGGTAGCGGAGCACGTCGTCGTTGACTTCCAGCTCGCGTTCGAGCCGCTCAATGAGCGTGCCCGGCGCCTGGAAGTACATGTTCACGTAGTAGCCGCTGCGCTTGCGGTCGATTTCGTAGGCGAGGCGCTGATTGCCCCACTCGTCGACCTCAAGCACGTCTCCGTCGTTGCTCTCGATGAGGTGATTTACCTTGCGGACAATGTCGTCCACTTGGTTCTGCTGAACGACCCCACTGATGACGTACGTGAGCTCGTACTGATACTTGTTCGTAGCCATATCTCGGGTTCGGGTCCCTATGGAATGAGATCGAATCATGCCCCTCCTAGAACGCCGACGCGCCTGCACTCGACTGTCGTCGGTGTGCAGAGGAGCAGGGAAAAATTTCAATTTACGTGTACGCTCATTCGCCCACAAGGTCGCAGACCCGCCTTGAAAACGGGGTGAGGATTGGGGGGACGTCGGGGATGCGAGACTTCGAGCCCAGAACGGGCGTCCCGAGCGTTCCTGCACTTCGAGAAGACGGGAGTGTATTGCGTGATGCGTATTGCGTGACTCTTCGTCCCAATGGATACGCAATACGAAATACGTACTACGCAATGCGCTAGAGATTCGCCAGCTTCTCGGCGTGCTCCTCGGCGCGGAGGGCATCGATGATGGGGTCGATCTCGCCCTCAATGATCGTCTGGAGCGAGTGGTTTTTCTGGTCCCCCTCCAGGCGGTGGTCCGTCACGCGGTCCTGGGGAAAGTTGTAGGTCCGAATCTTGGCCGACCGATCGCCACTGCCCACCATGGAGCGACGCGCCTCCTCGCGCTCCTCGCGCTGCTCCTGAAGCTTCTTCTCGTAGACCCGCGACCGGAGGACGCGCATCGCTTTCGAGCGGTTCTTGTGCTGGCTCTTCTCGTCCTGGCACGAGACCTCGACGCCCGATGGGGCGTGCTTGATGCGGACCGCCGAGTCGGTGGTGTTCACGGACTGCCCGCCCGGCCCCGTGGCCTTGAAGGTTTCGATCGTGAGGTCACTGGGGTTGATGTCCACGTCGACCTCCTCAGCCTCGGGCAGCACGGCAACGGTGGCCGCGGAGGTGTGGATGCGGCCGCTCGATTCGGTCTCGGGCACGCGCTGCACCCGGTGCACGCCCGCCTCGTACTTCATCGTGCCGAACACGTCCTCTCCTTTCACCGAAAAGATGACCTCGCGGAAGCCGCCCTGCGTGCCCGGGGACGCATCGATCAGCTCGTAGGTCCAGTCCTGCTGCTTCACGTACTGGGTGTAGAGGCGGAACAGATCGCCCGCAAAGAGCGCCGCCTCGTCGCCGCCCGCCCCGGCCCGGATCTCCACGATCGCGTTTTTCTCGTCCTCCGGGTCTTTCGGAATCAGCTTCTGCCTCAGAT
>PXSY01000191.1:2326-5503 GCA_003023125.1 Bacteroidetes bacterium QH_10_64_19 | reverse complement strand
CGCTGCCGGGCTCCTGCTGATCGGTGTGCTCAGCCTCGGAACGTACGTCTGGACCCTAACCGACGAAATTCCGTCCACGGAGCGTCTCGAAACCCCACCCTCTCAGCTCGCCACGATCGCTTACACGGCCGACGGCGAGGAGCTGGCCCGGTACGCCCGTCAGAACCGCTCCTCGGTCCCCTACGATAGCATCTCGACGCCGGCCAAGCAGGCACTCATTGCCACCGAGGACCAGCGATTCTACGAGCACTGGGGCGTCGACTCAAAGGCCACCCTGGCCGCGGTGGTCGACATACTCACCGGAGACTTCCGCGGGGGCTCTACCCTCACACAGCAGCTTGCCCGCAATCTTTACGTCGAAAAGGTGGGAAGTGCGGTGACCGTCGAGCGCAAGCTCACAGAGATGGTCACGGCCGTGGAGCTGGAGCGCCGCTATACGAAGCGGGAGATCATGAGGATGTACCTCAACACGGTCAACTTCGGCGGGAACGTCTACGGCATCGAGGCCGCGGCGCAGACCTACTACGGGCGCCGCGCTGCCAAGCTCGATACGCTCCAGGCCGCCACCCTGATCGGGATGCTGCAGGCGACCTCCTACTACAACCCGGTCCGGAATCCGCAACACGCGAAGCAGCGCCGCAACGTGGTCCTCAGGCTGATGCGGGAGCGAGGATTTATCGGCGCCCCGTTCTACCAGGCCCGCGCCGACGACCCGGTGCAGACCGACTACCATTCGTCGCGGCTCTCGGCCAGCCTTGCTCCCTACTTTGCCGAGCACGTGCGCACCACGCTCTCGGACTGGGCCGACGACCCGTCTCATCCTCTTCACGGCCGGGACATCTACGGGGACGGCCTTCGGGTCTACACGACGCTCGACTCGAAGCTGCAGGAGCTAGCCCGGGCGGCGGTCGAGGAGCAGATGTCCGGGCTCCAGAAGGCGGTCGGCTACCAGTGGAGCGAGCCCTCGCCGGGCCTCTACAGCCAGACGCTCGGCGACTACCGCTCGCTTGAGCCGGGGACCGACTACGAGCCGTTTGCCCACTTCTGGGAGTCGAACCCCGGCATCTTGGACGAGTTCATTCGCCAGACCCCGCGCTACGACACGCTGCGGGCTCGCGGGACGGGGCCGGGGGCGGCCGTTGATCGGCTCCGGGGTGACGGGTCGTTTATCGACTCGCTGAAGGCGGCAAAAAGCCGCCTCGGGGCCGGGCTGGTGTCCCTCAATCCGAGGAACGGGCATGTGAAGGTTTGGATCGGGGGGCGGGATTTTCGGAGCAGGAAGTACGACAAGGTCGGCATTGCGCGGCGCCAGCCGGGCTCTGTGTTCAAGCCGTTCACCTACACCGCCGCCATCGACAACGGCTACTCGCCCTACGATACGCTCCTTGATAGCCCGTTCGTCTGGAAGGACGTGGGGGCGAACACCATCTGGAGGCCCCAAAACTATGGCGGGAGGGCCTCCGGCCAGAGGCTCACCCTGAGCCAGGGGCTGGCCTACTCGAAAAACACGATTACGGCCCGGCTCGCGCTCAACATGAATCCCAGCACGGTCGCCACCTACGCCCGACGCATGGGCATCCGCAGTCCGCTTCAAGCGGTTCCGTCTATTGCCCTCGGGACGAGCGACGTAACCTTGCTCGAGATGGCCGCCGCCTACAGTACCCTTGCCAGCGGTGGGCTCTATCACGAACCGGTCGCCATTACCCGTGTGGAAGACCGGCGGGGCAACGTTCTTTGGGAGGCGTCTCCGGTCCCGAGCGAAGTCCTTTCCGAGCGCACCGCCTACACGGTGGTGGACATGATGCGGGGCGTGATCGACGAGGGAACCGGCGCTCGCATCCGCACCCAGTTTGGTCTTGGGGAGTACGACTTCGCCGGCAAGACCGGCACCACTGACCGATCTGCCGACACGTGGTTTATGTTGATGCACCCCGATCTTGTGAGTGGAGCGTGGATCGGCTTCAACGACCAGCGGCTGACCTTTCGGACGAGCTTTTGGGGACAGGGAGCACACACGGCCCTCTTTCTCGTTGGCGATTACTATCAGCGCATCACAGAGACCGATGACGTATCGCTCTCCGATGCGTCGTTTCCGCTGGTGGAGGGCTTCGGGGCGCCGGAAGACACCACCGAGGCTGAAGACGGGGGCGGGATTGGCTGGTGAGGACACTGTCGACTTTCGAGGGATCGTTTCCCGGCGGGGTCTTGCGGGTCGGGACCTTTCTGCCTGCCATTCGCTGAAACTTGCATCCCGGAATGAAGCTGCTGCATACAGCCGACATCCACCTCGGGTTTAAGACGCACGGCCGCCGCGATCCGGAGAGCGGGCTGAACACGCGACTGCTGGACGTGCAGCGCTCGCTCAACGCGGTCGTGCAGCGTGCGATCGACGCCGATGTCGACGCGTTTCTTTTCTGCGGCGACGCCTATCACACGGCCGATCCCACGCCGACCCAGCAAAAAATCTTCGTCCAGGGGCTTCGTCCGCTTGCGGAGGCTGGGATTCCCATCATTCTCATCGTGGGGAACCACGACCACCCCGTCACCTTCGGGCGGGCCTCCTCGCTGGACATCTTCGACCACGTCATCGGCGAGGTGCAGCATTATCGGAAGCCGACCGCGGAGGTTCAGGTGATCGACACGAAGAGCGGACCGCTCCAACTCATTCCGCTGCCCTGGCCCATCCGGAGCCAGATCCTGGCCAAAGACGAGTACCGCACGATGAGCCCGGACGAGCTCCGGCAGTTCGTCGAAGAACACTACGTGACCTACATCCGGCGTCGCACGGACGAGATTCTGGAGGGGGACGCTGGGGCAACCCCCGATGGCACCGAGCATCCTCTCTCCCCGGACGTGCCCACGGTGCTGGCGGGCCACGTGACGGTGCAGGGCGCTACGCTGTCCGGCTCGGAGCACACCACCACCATTGCGTCGGAACCGACCTTTACGGTCGGCCAGCTTGCCGTACGTCCCATCGACTACGTGGCGCTCGGGCACGTGCACCGACCGCAGAATCGGAATGAGGAGGCCCATCCCCCGGTGGTCTATTCCGGGAGCATCGAGCGCGTAACGTTCAACGAGCACGACGAGGACAAGGGGGTTCAACTGGTGGACATCGATCCCTCCCGCGATCCGGTCACGCGCACCACCTTCGTCGAGACCCCGGCTCGCCCCTTC
>PXSY01000191.1:0-2254 GCA_003023125.1 Bacteroidetes bacterium QH_10_64_19 | reverse complement strand
GACGTGACCGACGCCATTGTTCGGGTTCGCTACCGGATCGAGGAAGAACAGGCGGCCCAGATCGATTCGACGCAGCTCCGAGAGGCCCTCGCTCCGGCCGACACCGTCACGGCCATCGAGCGGTCGGTCGACCCGGCCGAGCGGAAGCGACGGACCGTGGTGACCCGCGACTCGGGACTGGAAGAGGCCGTGCGCCGGTACGTGGGCCAGCACGATGAGCTTTCGGGCATGGAGGACGCGCTGGTGGAGACGGCACTGGAGCTTGAGTCGGAACTGGAGGCCGACCGTACACGGAGTGGTTAAGTAGATCGACGGAAAAACACTGGTCACGCATCCGAAAAGGCAAAGGCAGTCATCCCACACACCGACCGCCGTTGGTGATCTTTTCGTCATGGTGCCGTTCTCCGAAAAGATCCTGAGTCAAGCTCAGGACCGGGGCGAGAGGGGGCTTGTGCCTGATCGTTCCCAACCTGTAATTGTCGCCCACGCGTCGCGCCTCGGTTGAATGTTCGCCCGTCCACCTTGATGTTGTGAGTATCCCATTTTTCACCACGCGCTCGACGCCGGGGACGTATGGTGCGCCGAGCCGTGCGTGCAGTTTCGCAATCAACGCACTCAACACCCGTGGATATCGAGAATCGTACCGTAGTCATCCCGCGAAAGGAAGAAACGACCAAGGAGGAGGAACCCGTCGAGGTATGGCCGCTGGTCGAGGCCGCGCTCGACAAGGTAGATGCCGACCCGACGACCTACCAGGCGGCGCAGGCGGCCATGGAGGTGAGCGACGGCTGTGCAACCTTGGCAAACTTCCTGATAAGCCAGGCCGAGCAGGTCGAGAAGATGGACTATCGCTTCAAGGTCCCTCTGATCGTGCTCGGGGCCAAGCTCGCCCGCGAGGATGGCGGATCCGACACCATTTACGATCCCGACGAGGGGACCTTCCATTTTGACACCGAAGACCATCACTTCGCCTTCGAGGTCTACGAGGACTGGACCGTTGACTGGGAACGAGTCGCCGACCGCATTGAAGGCGGCTACAACTGGGACGGCGTCGAGAAACAGGTCTGGGCGCTCGACTGGCTGATGGCCTATCTGGAGGTGCCCTCCGACGACTACATGGTCGACGACGAGGGGGAGGATGACGACCAGTATTACAGCCGCATCTGACGTGGGCTCGGGCGCGCTCTAAGGTCTCGTTCCACTGGTCGTCGACCGGGCACCGTGCATCTCACCGCTCTGGGGGGAGTGCTTCCGAGGGCACACCTCTTTTGTACCCGTTCGGTCGTTTCCGGCGCGCGGCGGAAGGAGCGCTCAGGCGGCTGTCTCCATGAGGTGCACCTGCACCTGCGAGGTTCGCACTGCGTCTGCTGCCGCCCGGGCTGCCCGTAGCGTCTCAAACACGCCGTATACGGCACTGCCGGACCCGGACAACGACACGTATGCGGCCTCTGTGTCCCGGAGCGCGTTCTGTAGCGACGCTACGGCCGGCATTGCTTCCGCCACGGGGGCCGCAAAGTCGTTGGTCAGGGCCGACCGCCAGCGGGCCAACTCGTTCGACTGCACGAGACGCCGAAGATCTGGACGATTGGCCGCGTCCGGAGTCACATGATTGTAGGCCCAGGGCGTGGGCACCTCGACCGACGGAACGGCGACGAGAACGGGGAAGGGAAGACGGTATGCTGTACCGGTGGCACGCAGGGGCGACAGGGACTCGCCCCGTCCGGTGGCGTAGGCGGCGGGCGCCTCCCGCAGAAAAAACGGCACGTCGGCCCCAATCGCGCCGCCGATCTTGCGGAGCCGGCCGGGCGAGGGATTTAGGTCCCAGAGTTGGACGAGAAGCCGAAGCGTCGCCGCTGTGTCGCTGGAGCCACTTCCGAGGCCGGCCCCGTACGGCACACGTTTCTCCAGGTGGAGCGCGGCGCCCTCCGTCACGTCGAACGCGGCTGCAAGCCGGTGTGCGGCCTGGAGGCACAAATTGTTCTCGTCCGTGGGCAGCGCCGGGTCCGAACAGGTCATGAACAGCGAGTCCGCCGGGGTGGCGGTGACCGTGTCGGCCCAGTCGATGCGGTGAAGCACCGTTTCGATGTCGTGGTCCCCGTCGGTGCGCTCGCGGAGGACGTGGAGGCCCAGGTTGATCTTGGCTGGTGCCTGTTTCGAGAGGGGCACGGACGTGAGGGTTGAGAGCGTGGGGGGAGGGCGTGAGTGAAGAGGAAGTCGTAAACGTCCGTGGTTCTACCGCATCCGACTCTACAGT
>PXSY01000190.1 GCA_003023125.1 Bacteroidetes bacterium QH_10_64_19 | reverse complement strand
GAGACGGACGCGGTGCCCGCTCCGTGCGGGATGGATGAAAACCCGGGGGCACGGGAGCACAGCTCTCGACGGCTCGTAGCTTGAGTTGTGATTCATGAATTGTAAAACGTGAGGAGTGACACGGGAAGCGTGATTGCAAGCGATTTCTTCTGTTCACGTTTTCACGAATCACGGTTCACGTATTCCGTCCTTCGCTACCCCATGCTCAGGACGCGCAGCATCTCCGGTTTAGCAAGCTACCTGCCGCCCATGGCCGATCTCACCGAAACCCAGCTCTCCTCCGAGCAGCTCGTCAACGGGGTGCTGCTGAAGGCCTTTCGGGACGAAGTGCGTCTTCCCGACGATCAGACCTCGGTGCGCGAGTGGATCGACCATCCGGGGGCGTCCGCCATCGTGCCTCTCTTTGACGACGGGAGCACCCTCCTCGTGCGGCAGTTTCGTTCCCCGCCGCGGCGGACCTTCCTGGAGGTGCCGGCCGGCAAGCTCGATGAGCCCGGCGAGGCCCCCGAAGACGTGGCCCGGCGCGAACTAGAGGAAGAGACCGGTGTGCAGGCCGGTCGGTTCGAGCATGCAGGGATGGCCTATCCCTGCATCGGGTACAGCAGCGAATGCATCCACGTGTTTACGGCGCACGACCTCGAGCGTGGCTCGCAGTCGCTTGCGGAGGGCGAGTTTGTAGAGGTCGTCGAGATGGGGTTCGACGAGGCGCTCCGGCGGGCGCGTCAGGGAGACCTAAAAGACATGAAAACGGTCACGGCCTTGGTGTATGCCGCAGCGCATGCGAACGAAACCTTCGGCCCGGCGTAGCTTACCAATCGGCACAGAGCAGTACGTCCCGACTACGCTTTCTGAATTTGCTCTTGGGCCCGGCCTCGCACGAACAATTCTCTTTCGGACAAGCGGACGGCAGATATGTTTTCTTTCATGGTCGTTCTCATTGCACTGATCGCGGCCGTTCTGATTCTGGTTATTCTGATGCAGAGTGGCCAGGGGCAGGGGCTGTCCGGCATTGCCTCTGGCGGGGCCACCCGGCAGGTGCTCGGCACGCGGCAGGCGCCCGACATGCTCGAGAAAGCGACCTGGACCCTCGCCGCTGTCTTCATCTCCCTCTGCGTGATCACCAACTTCTTCATTGACACGGACGAGCAGGAGAGCGTCATCCAGAACCGGGCTCAGGAGGGACAGACCGAGCAGCAAGGGGCTCCGGCGCCCGGGCAGCAGGGCGGCGAGCCTGCACCGCTTCCCGGCGGCGGACAAGGCGGCGGGGGCCAGGGTGGAGGCGCACCGCAAGGCGGTGGGGGCGGGAATTGATCGCCCGTTTTGAGCGTATCGTGAGGACTGAATCGGTGAGGAGCCTTCGGGCGCCTCACCGTTTTCTACATGGCACGGAACGACAAGGCCGGACGCAAACAAAAGAGCGGCAGTCCCGCCAGTGCCGGGGCTGCCGCTCGTGTTTGGACGGCGCGTGCGGATCTGTAAGCCGAATTCGGTCTGCCCACGGTCGGTCCGTGCCGGGCTCGTGGGGAGGCCATCATCTATCTGGGACGGCCGTCGCCGACCGCCTCAAGCGGCCCACCTGCACCGCATTCTCGGCGGGTAGCCTTAACTCCAGTGAGGATCGGAGGGCGGTGCGACTTGGCCTTACACCCCGTGGGGTTTGCCTGGCCGTTCCGGTCGCCCGGAACGCCGGTGCGCTCTTACCACACCCTTGCACCCCTTGCCCCGACGTCTGCCGGGGTGGGACTGCTCTCTGTTGCACGTGCCGTCGTCCCGACTGCTGTCGGGGCGCCTTCCCGTTAGGAAGCACGGTACCCTGTGGTGTTCGGACTTTCCTCACCGCCGCCCCGGCAGCGGCCGAGATCGGCTCCCGGCAGGTGTCGGCGCGACGGAGCGATGGCCCGATCCGCACGCATCTATTGTAACTGTGCGGATGGGGCAGAAGGTCCTGATTCCGGACCCACAGGGACCATTCAAAAAAGCGCAGCGGCCTTAGCAGGCGACTGCGCTCGTTACAGATCGAACTTTTGCTTCATCTCGTCGACCGTCTCGTCGTAGAGATCTTGGTCGACGATGATGCGGCCCGTGTGCTCGCAGGCGACGATGGTTTTTCGCTTCCGGATTTCGACCTGTCGCTGCGGCGGGACGGCGAAGCCGGCGGCGGCTCCTCGCTTGAGCGGCACAACGGCCCGGCCGTCGCGGAGGCGATCGCGGAGCTTCGAGTAGGCCTTGAGGTAGCGGCTACTCACCTTCTCGGCGGCCTCGTCGCGGAGGTCTTCGAGGCTTTTTTCCTCTTCCTCCGTGTCTTCCACGACCTCTTCGAGCTCCTCGCGCTTCTCATCGAGCAGATCGTCGAGCTCGTCGAGACGCTCTTGCGTCTCCTCAATGGCCGACTCGTTCGACTCGATCGTCTCTTCGGCCTCGTCGATCGTTTCGCGGGCCTCGGCAATGCGCTCCTCCTGACTTTCAATCTCCTTCGTCAGCGCATCGAACTCCCGATTGTTGCGGACTTCGAGCTGCTGCTCTTCGTACTTCTCGATGAGGCCTTCTGCTTCTCTGATGTCGAGTTCGGCCTGCCGCTTGGCCACCTCTTGTTCCTGGACCTCTTCCTCGTAGTTTTCGAGGCGCGTTTCGAGGCCGGCCTTTTCGTCCTCCAGGTCGCGGATCTCTTCAGGAAGATCTCCACGAAGCTTCTGGATTTGGTCGATCCGGTTGTCAATGTGCTGGAGCCGGACCAGGGCGCGGAGCTGGTCTTCCACGTCCGTCTTCTTTCGTTTAGCTGTCGGCATAGACTGGCTGATTTAGTTCGAGCGTGGATGAACACCAATCAACAAGTACCCTTGGGCCGGATGGAGGTTCGTACCTCGGATGGGGAATTCTTCCATTTCGTGCAAAAACACCGGATGTGTTGTGGGGGCTGCCGACTCACTGAGGCAAATGCCCCATGAAGATGGGTAGTCGTTACCGGGGGCGTATTGCGCATTTCGTGTTGCGTATGGAACCGATTGCGTATGGAACCGACGATGGCGTCTGGAGGGAAGCGATTACGCACTACGCAATACGGCTCCTTCCGGGACGGCACTCGAACCCAACGAGGGCGATGCCGCCTAGGAATCAGCGTGCCGCTCGTCCCCAGACGGCACGAAGGTGCACATGGGGCTGGTCGTGGTGCCGGTGCGGTG
>PXSY01000189.1 GCA_003023125.1 Bacteroidetes bacterium QH_10_64_19 | reverse complement strand
CTGTCGACGCACGTCCGGCAGGCCCTCCGGTCTGGACGAGAGACAACTCCGGGCCTCAAGCGGGTGAGCGTCTCCGTTCCGGAACCGGTCCGCCCGATCGACTGGATTCGGGCCCAATCGCTCTCCGAGGCGGCCTATTGGTCGGGCCGCGGCGAAACGCGGACGATTGCGGCGGTGGGCGCGGCGGATGTCGTGTCCGGCACGCGGGCCCCGGTGAACTACGAGGCCCTCGGCGAGCGCCTCGACGACCGGCTCGGTGGGGCTGCCCCGGCGGTTCGGTACTACGGAGGGCTCCGCTTCGAGGCTGCACAGCCGCAGGCCGCCGATCGTCCCGACCAACGATGGGCACCGTTTGGCACGTACCGGTTCGTGCTTCCTCGATTTGAGCTCGTACAGACGGACGACGCGTTGCGGCTGGTGTGCAACCTCGTGCGGCCCCACGATGCCGACCGGCTGGAGTCGATTCTCGCCTCGATTGAGGCGCTGGCGCTGCCCGTGCCGGAGGACCGGACGCCGCTGCCCCGTCCCTATCACCGCGAAGACGTGCCGGGCCGCGAGGGATGGACCCAGATGATTCGCTGGGCGCTCGACGCGATCGAGGGAGACGCGCTCGACAAGGTGGTGCTGGCCCGGCGCGTGGCCCTTACGCTCGGAGATTCGATGGATCCGCTGCTCGTGCTGAGCCACCTGGAGGCGGCGACGCCGGGCTGCTATCATTTTGCGGTGCGGCCGGCGGAGGGGCCTGCGTTCGTGGGGGCTTCGCCCGAGCGGCTGTTTCGGCGGGCGGGGCGGAGCGTTGTGAGCGAGGCGGTGGCCGGGACGCGGCCCCGTGGAGAGACGGAGGCCGAAGACGCGGCGCTCCGCGAAGAGCTGCTGCGGAGCCCCAAAGAACGCCGGGAGCACGCCTTCGTCGAAGACGCCATCCGGGCCGATCTCGGAGGGGTCTGTACCACGGTCCAGTCTCCGGAGGCGACCGACGAGCTGGCCCTGGCTCGCGGCCGGCATCTCCACTCCCGGATTCAGGGCACCCTTCATTCCGACACGCACACGACAGACCTGCTCGAGACGCTTCACCCGACGCCTGCCGTCGGGGGTGTGCCCACCGACAACGCCGTGGCGGCGATTCGGGCGCAGGAGCCCTTCGATCGCGGCTGGTACGCCGGCCCGGTGGGCTGGGTGGGGCGCGACACCGCCGAATTTGCGGTGGCCCTGCGGGCCGGGCTCGTGGCGGACAATCAGATTGCTCTTTTCTCTGGGGCGGGCATCGTGGAGGGGTCCACGCCGGATCGGGAGTGGGAGGAGATCGAGCAGAAGATCGGTGACTTCGCCGCCATCATGGGCGTAGCCGATCCCGAAACGGCGTCTCGGTGACTCGTCCTGAATTGCACCGCTCTCGTGCCTGACTGTCCCTCCGTCCTCGACGCGCCAAACACGACGTATCTCTGGACCCAGGTGCTCGTCGAAGAACTGGTCCGGAACGGCGTCGAGACGTTTTTTGTGGCGCCCGGGTCTCGGTCGACGCCGCTGACCGTTGCGGCGGCCCGGCATCCGGACGCGGAGACGATCCTTCACGTGGACGAGCGGGGGAATGCGTTCGCGGCCCTCGGATATGGCCGCGCCACCCAGACGTCCGCGGCCTGGATCACCACCTCTGGCACCGCCGTCGCCAATGGACTGCCCGCCGTCGTGGAGGCGTCCGTAGACGGGGTGCCGCTGCTTCTCCTCACCGCCGACCGCCCGCCCGAACTGCGAGATACGGGCGCCAACCAGACGATCGATCAGGTCAAGATTTTCGGGGATTACGTGCGGTGGCAGGTGGACGTGCCCCCGCCGTCCGACGAGATTGACCCGGCATATGTCCTCACGACGGTCAATCAGGCGGTCCACCGCACCGTGCGCCCTCCCGCCGGGCCCGTGCACGTCAACTGCATGTTTCGGAAGCCGCTGGAGCCGGTCGAGTCGGAGGTGTCCGTCGGGGTCCCCGCTGCGGTCGAAGACTGGGCCGCCGGCTCGGAGCCGTACACGCAGTACCGCTGCCGCGGCGGACGCGACGCGGCGGCTCGCGACCCACCTGGGATGGCCGCTCGTGCCCCACCTCACCTCGCGGCTCCGGCTGGGGGGGGAGAAGAGCGCCGGGCGGGTGCCGTACGGGGATCTCGTGCTCACGTCGGAGACGTTCCGGGAGTCCCATGCGCCGGAGGCCGTCCTGCAGGTGGGGGGGCGGTTCGCGTCGAAGCGACTGCGCCTGTTCCTGCGCGACTGCGCGCCGGAGACATGGGCTGTGGTGCGCCCAGATCCGTCCCGCATCGATCCGGACCACCGGGTCACGCACCACATCGAGGCCGACGTGCCGGCGGCCGCCGACGCGCTCATCGCGCGGCTCGACGAGAGGTCCGGCCCGACTAACTGGCGCGACGCATGGACGGGGGCGAGCGCTCGGGCCGAAACGGTCGTCCAAGATCATGCCGACGAAACGGATACGCTCACCGAGCCGCTGGTGGCGACGGCACTGAGCGCCGAGATGCCATCAGGCCACGCGCTCGTGGCGGCGAGCAGCATGCCGGTGCGCGACCTGAACCGCCACGGCTCTACCGATGGCTCTGCGGGGCCTGCCTACGCCAACCGGGGGGCGAGTGGCATCGACGGGACGGTGGCGACGGCGGCGGGCGTGGCGACGGGCCGCGACGGCCCCGTCACGCTCCTCATCGGCGACCTCGCGCTGTGGCACGACCTGAACGCCCACGGCCGGGACTTCGAGGACGCGGCGGCGACGTTCGGTCTCCCCTACCACCGCCCCAAGACGCCGTCGGCCTTCCAGGCGGCGTACCGGGAGGCGTGTCAGTCCGGCGCGTCGGCGCTCATCGAGGTGCAGACGGACCGCGCGGCCAACCTACGGGTGCACGAGCAGCTGGAGGCCGCGGTGGCAGCAGCGGTGTACGACGGGCGGAGTTCGGCTGACGACCGGTCTCGTGTCCAGGATCACGGGAGTGAGAGCGCAGGCGACGCCCATGGATCTTGAGACCCGAGAATAGAGGATGATCAGCGCTTCCAACTTGGCTAGGCCCGGCCAAGTCATATGGTGCAGATCTCCATGGCTTCGCGGAACGAACGGAGCGGATCGTCGGTCGGTAGACGCAGACCGGGCGGATCGGATCGCGGAGGATCTGAACGCCTTCCTTGCGGACTGGTATCGACAGCCCCTTTTCGAGTCGCTCGCCCGTCACGGGTTGGTCGAGAAGATGGTGCAGACGCGGAGCACGAACAATCCTCGGGAACTGGCGAAGGCCCTCCGCGGCCTGAGCCCGGGCCGACAGGCATCATTCTGGGACCGGCTCGACACTCTCGACTGCCCGACGCTGATCCTTACGGGGGCACTCGACGACAAGTACGTGTCGATTACGGACGAGGCCGCGACCCGAATCGACCCGGCCCGGCGTGTTGTTGTTCCGGGGACGGGGCACAAGGCTCACGCCGAGCGCCCCTCGGCCTTCACAGACGCGCTCGACTCGTTCCTCGCGGACCCCCTCTGATTCTGCTGTCTTCGCTACCCAATACCGACGACCCTGTGGGCATGGAGGAGCACTTGACACGCTCCGGCACCGATCGACTGCGCGTCTGGATCTGGGCCGCGCGGCCCAAGACCCTCGGCGCGGCCGTGGCGCCCGTGCTGGTGGGAACGGGCATGGCCGTGGAGGCGGGCGTGTGGCATCCCCTGTCGGCAGTGCTCGCGCTCCTCGGCGCGGTGCTCATCCAGGTTGGGGTTAACTACCACAACGACTACGCCGACTACGTGCAGGGGACCGACACCGAAGATCGGGCAGGGCCGCTTCGGGTGACGCAGGCCGGTTTGGTAGCGCCGGAGACCATGCGGCGGGCCACCATTTTCGTCTTCGGCCTGGCCGTCGTCAGCGGACTGTACCTCATCTACCGCGGCGGATGGCCCATTCTCGTCGTGGGCGTCGCCTCCATTGGGGCGGCCATCTGGTACACCGCCGGGCGGTATTCGCTCGCGGCGCTAGGATTGGCCGACCTTTTCGTGTTCGTCTTCTTCGGCCCAGTAGCGGTGGGCGGCACGTACTACGTGCAGGCCCTCTCACTGCCGCCGGAAGTGCCTGTGGCCGGCACCGGCCCTGGCCTGCTGTCGATCGGCATCCTGCTGGTGAACAACGTGCGCGACGTGACCGAGGACCGCGCGGCGGGCAAGCGGACGCTCGTGGTGCGCTTTGGCCGCCGCTTCGGGATCGTTGCGTACGGCGCCCGCTCGCGGTGCGGTCGACCCGCAGGATGGCCGCCACCACGGACCCGGAACGGCTCAACCCGCTGCTCGGAGCAACCGGGCGGATCCTGCTGCTCTGGGCGATTCTGTTCACTGTCGGCTGGAACCTCTGACCCTCCCGCGTGCCTGTGGTCGTTTCGACCGTCAGTCTCTACCGGTACACCCTCCCCCTCACGCCGCCCCTGCCGCTGGGGGGAGAAACGCATTCGCGTCGACGCGGCCTGCTCGTGCGGCTCGGCACGAGGCAGGGCGTGGCCGGATGGGGCGACGCGGCGCCCCTGCCGGGATTTAGCCCAGAGACGCTAGACGACGTGGTGGAGCAGGCGCGCGCTGCGGCGCCGGAATGGACCGGCAGGCACGTTCCCGAGCCGGACGACGATCTCAGCGGTCTGCTGTGCGCGCTTCCTATGGGGACCGATTGTCCGGCCTCGCTGCGGTTTGCGGCGGAGAGCGCCCTCGTGGAACTCCTCGCGGCGGCCCGCAAAACGTCACCCGCGGCGGTGCTTGGGACGCCGCGGGCGTCGGTGTCACTCAATGCCCTGATCACGGATCCTGAGAATGAGGGCTCGGCGCAGGCGGCCCGCCTCCGCGAGCACGGCTACCCGGCCGTCAAGGTGAAAGTGGGGCGAGAGTCCGTCGAAGAGGACGTTCGGGGGCTTCGGGCGATTCGCGAGGCTCTTGGAGACGACACTGCCCTTCGGGCGGACGCCAACCGAGCGTGGTCGATGGAGCAGGCGGTTGCGTTTGCGGAGGCGACCCAGGATCTCGGAATGGCGTACGTCGAGGAGCCGTTGACTAATCCCGCATGCCTTCCGGAGCTTGCGGCCCGGACCGATCTCCCGATTGCGCTCGACGAAACGACCCGGGAGAACGAAGCCTCCGTGCTCCGCGACGACGCGCCCGTAGCGGCCGTCGTTCTGAAGCCGACGCTCCTCGGCGGTCTGCGGGCAACCCTGCGGTGGCGCCATGCGGCCCAGGCGAACGGCGTGACGCCCGTGATCAGCGCCGCGTACGAGTCGGGCATCGGACTCCGGACGCTGGTCGCGCTGGCGGCCACGGGGCCGGATGCGCCCGCGGGCCTGTCCACGTACGACCGTCTTTCGTCGGATATAATTACCCCTCGCCTTCCCCTCGACGGCCCATCTGTTGACGTCTCGTCCGTCACAGACGGCCCGGTTGCCGTCGACGGCGACCGAATCACTCTCGTCGATTCCTTCTCGGCCTGAGGTCTCCCATGCCTGCTCCTGCTGCCGTGTGTCCCATCCACCGCCACGCCCAGGCGCGGCCCGACGCGCTGGCACTCTGGACGCCCGACCGGCGATGGACCTATGCAGAGCTCGACGCGGCGGTGGCGGCAACCGCGGCGCGGCTGCGAGACCTCGAGGGTGATCCGGAAGAGGCCGTTGCGCTTCGACTGCGTCGAGGGGCGGAGGTCGTGCTGCTCCTGTGGGCGTTGTGGCGGACGGGGCGCGTGGCGATGCCGCTCAGCACGCGGTGGCCGCCCGCAAAAGTCCGGGCGGCTACGCGGCAACGAGACGCAGGGTGCCTGGTGACCCGAGAGGCCTCGCTGCTCGGAGCGGAGACCGACGTCGAGACGTTCTCACCCGACCAGATTGTGCGGCAAGAGGGGGGAAGAGACGGTCCTAATCCCGATGGGCAAGCCCTTCAGCGTCGGGCGACACTCATCTATACGTCAGGGAGCACAGGGGCCCCGAAGGGCGTGCTTCACTCGTGGGCGAATCACTTGTACAGCGCCAAAGGCTCGAACGCCAACCTGCCCCTTGGCCCCGGCGACCGCTGGTTGCTCTCGCTGCCGCTCTACCACGTTGGCGGACTGGCCATTCTCGTGCGGTGTGCGCTGGCCGGGGCAGCGGTCGCGGTGCCGGAGGCGGACGCATCGCTCGCGGCGTCGTTGGAGGCATCCGGGGCGACGCACCTCTCGCTCGTGGCGACCCAGCTTCGTCGCCTGCTGAACGCGCAGGACGCCTTGCCGCCGCGAGTGCGGGCCGTGCTTCTGGGCGGCGGGCCTCTTCCCAATGCGCTCCTGCGACGGGGCTATGCCCGAGATTGGCCCCTCCACACCAGCTACGGCTCCACGGAGATGGCCTCCCAGATCACCACGACACCACCGGGCGCGCCGCTCGATGCCCTGCGCACGGCTGGCCGCTGCCTTCCGCATCGCCGCGTGCGCATCGACGAGGCCGGGGAAATTCTTGTGGCGGGACGACCCCTCTGCGTGGGCGTGGTCGAGGACGATGGCCTCCGGGACCCTCGCACAAACGGCTGGTACCACACCGGAGATCTCGGACGCATCGATGCGCAGGGCCGCCTCCACGTGCAGGGACGCACCGACCGGCAGTTCGTGTCGGGCGGCGAGAACATTCAGCCGGAGGAAATTGAGGCGGCACTCGAACAGCGAACAGGTTGAAGACATCGACCAGGCCGTGGTGGTGCCGGTGCCGGACGCCGAGTACGGCCGTCGGCCGGTGGCCTTCGTCCGTGCGCAGACCGAGGGAATCCCGGAGAATTGGCGCGCCTCCCTGACAGCCACACTGCCGCGCTTTAAGCACCCGGACGCGGTGTATGAGTTGCCCGCGGCGGCGGTAGAAAGCCAGATGAAAGTCGACCGGGACATCCTTCGAGAGTGGGCCCGTGAACGATAACTGCCTGTCCCGAAGGGCAGAAAAATCTACGGGCTTCCGGGGCAGAAGGACCGGCCCCGGTGGGAGGAGGACGACGAGGATGCGTCCGGGAAGAGGACCGTGGGACGCGCAGCAGGGGGGCGAACGGGGTCCCGTTCAGCGGGAGCCATTGTCACGCTGGAGCCAGACCACGAGCAGGTCGTCCTCAAATTGGTCGGAGGCGCTCCGGGCGAGCGTGCCGTCGAGCAGGCCCTGTACCATCTCACCGCTGCCATATGCCTCTGCGACGAGGTCGCGGACCCCGTCTTCCCCAAGCATGTCGCCTTCCAGGGTGCGCTGTTCCGTGAGGCCGTCCGTATACGCTACGAGGGCGGTTCCGGGCTCAAATTCCATGGTGACCTCCGAGAACTCTACGTCCTCCTCCAGCCCGAGAATGAGGTCGCTGTGGTCGGGTACCTCGGCCCCGTCCGGCGAGATGAGTACGGGCCGGCAGTGGCCTGCGTTGGCGTACGTAAGGGTGTGGGCGGTCGGGTCCCAACGCATCAGGAGAAACGTCGCAAAGGTGTCTTCCAGCACCTCGTCGTCGAGCAGCATCCTGTTCAGTTCGATCATGAGAGCCGCCGGGGAAGTCGACTCTTCGAGAAGCGTGTGCAGGGTGCCCCGCACGTAGCTCAGGAAGCTAAACGCATAGAATTTGGCCCGAAGGCCCTTGCCCATCACGTCCCCGATGGTGAGGAAGTACGTGCCGTCGTCCATTTCTGTCCAGTCGAAGAGGTCGCCCCCGCCCTGCTGCCGCGCCTCGCTGTGGAAGCGCAGCTCGTAGTCGTCGACGACAGGGGCCTGGTCGGGAAGCAAGCGATTGGAAAAATCTTGCCCGATCTCCGCGTCGAGTTGAGTCTGAAACATCTCGACCCGCTCCAGGAGCCGTTCGACCCGCGACAGCAGGGTTTCCATGTCGAACGGCTTCGTGATGTAGTCGTCCACCCCTTTGCGCTGCCCCTGCTGCCGGGCGTCCTCGTCGGCCCGGGCCGTGAGAAAGATAAACGGGATGACACGGGTATTCTTGTCGGACTGCAGGGCCGACTGAAGGGCAAACCCGTCCATCTTCGGCATCATGATGTCCGAAATGATGAGATCGGGGATGGTATCCTCAACCAGATCGAGTGCCTCCGAGCCATTGGTGGCTGTATGCACGTCGTAGTGCTTTCCGAGGCGGTACTTGAGAAGCTCCCGGACCGTACTGTCGTCCTCGACGACTAAAATAGTGTGTTCAGCCATGGATCGTGGTCGGAGGGAATGTTGAATTCAAAGCGGTGAAGTCCGTCCTCCGTCGGCGTATAGGAGAGGCTCTCCGTGCAGGTTTTGATCATTCGGAGCCCCATGCCCCGCTCAGGGAGAGCCTCTAGGTCCTCGTCGTCGTCCGGAAGGTGCTTCTCAATGTCAAACCCTTCTGAATTGTCTACAACGGAGCAGAAGACGTCACGGTCCTCACAGGAGAGACGAATCTCAATGGTGGAACGGGACGCCGAAAACTGAGCGTGCTGGTGGAGGTTGCCAATCCATTCGCGGAGGACGAGACACACGCAGTGCAGGGTCTCCTCGTCCGGGCCGTCCTCGCGGTGCGCAGCCGGCCATTCGTCGGGGAGGGATTGCACCTCGTCGAGGGCGCGGTCGAGGTCTGTGTATGTTTTCGGGAATGCCTGCATGGAGCCGAAGGAAGCGTCATCAAAAGAGGCATCTTCATCTCGCCGAGAGAACGGGGGCGATCAGTCCGAAAAAGCCTCCTGAGCTGCCTCCACGGAGGGGAACTGCCGAAATACCTTGTAGGTGCGCGTGAGTTGGACGACGACCTGAACGGGCTCCGAGACGTTGGCGAAGGCGACCTTTCCGTCGTCCGGGGAGACCTCCCGGTAAAGAGAAAAGATGGAACCGAGCCCGGTTGAGTCGAGCACTTCGGTATTCGAGAAGTCGAGGATAAACTTTCGGACGCCCTCCTCCACATGCTCCTGGAAAGCGGTTTTAAACTCGTCTGCATTCCGGAAATCGAGAGCCTCACCAATGTGAATGATGACGGTCTCGGAGGAAATGGTCTCAGCGTTGAAACTCATGTTAGTGAACGGATCGTCTGGGCGGGAAATTGTGATGGGAAGCTGTGGTGTGAGGGCTCACACAGAGTCCCCACGATGTCGATGTCACCGGGAAAAGAGACGCTGCTGGTCGGTGCGGCAGGTACGGGGCGGCTACAGCATACGGTCCCTTGCAAGAAGCAGCAAAATCGGTACCAATGTAAGGAGCAAAGGATAAACTGTGAAATGAATCTTTCCGTACCCCTCCGTGGTCCGAGGGAGGTCGGTACGCTGGACCTGAGCCCCAAAGTCACCCATTCCAGGGAAGCGTGCAGCGAGTGCTCCGTATCCTCTATTGCTGCATCGCGCGATCGACCCAGGCAAATCGGCAAGCTGTAAGAACCTGTTTGGTGGATGGATACGTAGCCGAGACACAGTGGTCGACGTGCACGAACGGTGCCCAAACGACCCCTGTAGTGGAACTACCGGGGGAGTGAAGAAGCCGTTCTGCACGAGATCCACGAAGTCGCAGGCCGGAGACAGTCCGCCAAACAGGTTCTAAAGGTCTAAACCTTGGGCCTTCGAGGAACGCTCGCTGTTTTCCCATCCCGATCGACGGATAGCATCGGGTTGGGAGCTCTTGAGCTCACTACATTTTGCAGTTGAGACCACGTACTGGCCCGATGCCCGATACTCCCACCGATATTTCTCCTCATGAGGGGAACCTTCTGGTCCTGACCCCGGGACTCGGAGCTGTTTCGACCACGTTCATCGCCGGGGTGGAGGCCATTCGCCGCGGGGACGCCAAGCCCATCGGCTCACTGTCGCAGATGCAGACCATTCGCCTGGGCCGGCGCTCTGAGCACCGAAGCCCGTACATCAAGGACTTCGTAGACCTGGCGCC
>PXSY01000188.1 GCA_003023125.1 Bacteroidetes bacterium QH_10_64_19 | reverse complement strand
TGCCTGCGTCCACTTCCTCGAATGGAATCGTTGCGGCCGTCGCCCCATCCGCCGTACGCTCGCGGACCTCAACCGACGCGTCACGCACGGCGGCGTCGGTGGGCTGGTAAGCCCGATCCGGGGCCACGCTTCGGGTCAGGCGAATCGAATCCATGGGCGCGCCTCCCTGCAGGTACGCCTCCACGATCACCTGCGAGTCGGGCACGGGGGCGGTGGTGTCGCACCCGAAAAGGGCGGCGGCGAAAAGCAGCGACAGGACGAAGGAGAGCGGTCGAGTCATGTCGGCGGAGGAGCAGCCGTGAACCATGCGCACAGGGGACGCTGGAAGAGGATCTCGGAGAAGGGACGTTGCGAGAAGACAGTCCCGATGGGGGGCGGGCGCACCGGGACGCTAGAAAGTGAGGGAGAACGACACGTTCGGCACAGGAATCGGAATTTGCGGGGTCTCGGTTCGGGATAGGGTGGCGTCGTCATCGCGCTCGTACTGGTAAAACCAGATATTGCGGCGGGAATAAGCGTTGATGGCCTGCAGCTGTAGCTCGTAGTCGGCAATTCCGAAGAACCGGCCGGTGCGCGCCACGCCAAGGTCGAGGCGGTGGTAGGGCGGCAGGCGCGCGTCGTTGAACGGACTGACGAGTACGGTTTCCGTGTCCCCGACGCCCGGGCCGAACGAGAAGGGACTGTCCACGAACTCGTAGCTCTGCTCCGGCTTGGTGTAGGGCCGTCCGGTGGTGTAGTTAAATGTGCTCGACACGCGCCACTGGTCGGTCAGCTGATAGTTGACGGCCAGCGTGAGGTCGTGCGTACGGTCGTAGCTCGGCGGGTAGTACTGCGGTGCTCCCGACTCGGACGCGTTGACGTTGGGGAAGCGTCGTTCGGTGCGGCCAAGGGTGTAGCTGAGGAAGCCGTTCAGCCGGCCCTCCGGGCGCCGGAGCAGCACCTCGGCCCCGTAGGCCCGCCCGTCGCCAACGTGGAAGCGATCGCCGTAGGGCACGCCCGCGACATCGGGCAGGAACGGATCGCGCTCGAAGAGGTCGCGCATGGTGCGCGCGTATCCTTCTACCTCGAAGCGCCATGTGTCGCCGAGGCGGGTGGTGACGCCCACGGCCAACTGGTCGCCGTACGACGGAAGCACCCCGTTGTCGCTCATGAGCCAGGTGTCGAAGGCCGTAAAGAGCTGGCTCGTCTCCAGGGTCAAGAACTGGTGGTACCGGCCCGCGGCCACCTGAAGCTGGACCGACGGCGTGAGGGTATGCTCGACCGACAGGCGTGGGGCAAGCCGCACGTAGCCGCCTTCCGAGAAATAGGTCATCCGCAGGCCGCCCCGAAGGGTCCAGTCCGACGCGGGGCTGTACGTGTCTTTCAGGTACGCAGCGGCCTGCAGGCCCTCCAGGCGCTGGTCGAACGTCTCGTCGCCGTCGAACGTGTTGCGCAACTCGAAGGTCAGTCGCCCGGCGTGCAGGCCCGTCTCGATCGTGTGGGCGGGCCCCGGCACGTATTCGACATCGGCCTTCAGCGACGCGTCCTGCACGGTGTTCGTCTCCGTAAAACGCGTGCCGGCGAGCTCGAAGATCGGCGTGCTCTCGTAGCGGGAACCCGCGACGGTAAGGGTCGAGAAGAGCCGGTCGGAGAAGAGATGTGTCCACTCGGCGCTGAACGTGCGGTTGCCATAGCCCACATCGAACTCCTGGTCGTCGCTGGGGGTGATACGAAGCTGGTCGTGCCCGCCGTACGCTGCCAGCGAGAGCTTGTCGTCGGAGCCCGCGTCGTAGTTGATCTTCGCGTTCACGTCGTAGAAGTAAAAGGCATCAGGAAGTCCATCTACGTCGTCGAGCGCGGCGAGCACCGGTTCGAGCGTCGAGCGGCGCAGGGCCACCATGTAGGAGCCCGTCGGGTCGCCGTCGTCGCCGGTGCCGTAGGGCCCTTCGATGTAGCCGCGGGAGGCCAGGGTGCCGATGCTGAATCCGCCCGCGGTGTCGCGCCGGTTGCCGTCTTTGTTGTAGATGTCGACCACGCTGCCAAGGCGCCCGCCGTACTCGGCCGGATAGGTGCCCTTGTACAGCTGCACGTCCTTGATCGCGTCGGGGTTGAAGGTGGAGAAGAAGCCGAAGAAGTGGGTGGGGTTGTAGACGGTGGTGCGGTCGAGCTGGATGAGGGTCTGGGCCGGGCCGCCGCCCCGGATGTAGAGGTTGCTGGAGTAGTCCGAGGCGGTGGTGACGCCGGGGAGCAGGGCCAGGGAGCGAAACACGTCGGGCTCCAGGACGGAGGGCAGCTCCGTGACGGACGCGGTCTGTAGCTTGTCCACCCCAATCTGTTGCTCCGCCTCCTCCTGCGTCCCCGTCACCACGACCCCTTCGCTCTGCAGATCCGTCGGGGGAAGCTCCACGTCGAGGCGCCTCGTCTCGCCAGCCGCGAGCGTGACCTCTTTCGTGCGCGACTGGTAGCCGAGGTAGGAGACGACGACGGTATAGGTCCCGGGCGCCAGGTCCCGGATCGTGTAGTACCCCTCGTTGTTGGTGGCGGCGCCGCGGCTTGTGCCCTCGATGATGACGTTGGCCTGGAGCAGCGTCTCGCCCGTCTCGGCGTCCCGCACGTATCCGTTCAGGGCGGCGCCGTCCTGAGCCGCGGCGGGCGGACCGGCAAGCATCAGGGCGGCTGCACAGAGGCCAACGAGCAGCGAGACACGGCGAACACACGCAGTCATGCGGGCAGGAGACTTGGGACGAAGAGGCGTCCGATGAAAGAGCCAAACGAGGCCCGTTGTAATGAACAGGACGGACGAACGTGTGATGCCCGCCATTCGACGAATCGCTTGTATAGAGCAGTTGCCAGACAGTCGGGGTCGACACATCGAGGCAGGAGGGAGGGATCGAGGGACGAGACGATTCGCGTGGACCTGTGCTTCTGCGGTCCCGAAAAGATTCACGCTGGCTCGTTCGTGAACCCCATGACATGATGGCTCACCCTCTCGTCTTCTGGCCCACATCGCTATTTTGCTCTGTCTCGCAGCGGGCTCGGTCCGGGCGCATCCTTGACAGCCGTCGGGATACTTCCTCCCTTCGGTCGGGGCGCAGCCCGGAGACTACTTCCTCCCTTCAGTCGGAGCGCAGGGTCGTGCCGCCCAGAGCGACGTCCGCGTCCCAGCGACTCCGATGAGCAGGCGACGGATGACGGGCCGTAGACCTCTGGCGCATACACACA
>PXSY01000187.1:1415-4622 GCA_003023125.1 Bacteroidetes bacterium QH_10_64_19 | reverse complement strand
GAACGACGTGTCGGTGAAAGCGTCCACTTGGTAAAGCGGGAGCGACATGGGAGGGAGATGACTGGCGATGGGGAGGATGAATCCGAGAAACGGGGCGTCCTGGGGCAGGTTCAGCGGAAATACGTATGGAGGTGCGGAAGGGTGGGAGTATAGACGGGGAGGTCCGAGGCAAGAAGGGTCGGAGAGGAAGGGCCCGGCGATTCTCATGAAGCGGCATGGCAACCAGATTTTGGTCTTGGGACCGATGTTGTTCCAACCCAGGGCGATGTGGGCGTGCTCCCACGCGCCCTCTCCCCATGCGTATTGGGCGTTTTCGTTAATCAGAGGCGGATGCCCCTCTGTACCTGCAACGAAACCATTCAACATCCGATTGTCCTGGAGGAACGGGAGGGGTGGAGGGGAATACGTCTCTTCTCAAATCCTCTTGATCGTTTCGTAGACGCATGTACCAGGTTTTCCGTCCACTGCTGTTTCAACTCGATCCCGAGCGGGCGCACACGGTGAGCCTATGGATGGCACGGCTGGCACAACGGGCGGCCCCGTCCCTCGTCGAGTCGCGGTACGGGTTCGAGGACGAGCGGCTCAAGCAGCGACTCTGGGGCGAGACGTTTCCGAATCCGGTAGGGCTGGCCGCCGGGGTCGACAAGAACGCCCGGGCCGTCCCCTTCTGGGAGGCGGTCGGGTTCGGCTTCGTAGAAGTGGGGTCGGTGAGCGCACAGCCCGCGTCCGGCAACCCCAGGCCGCGGGCCTTCCGACTGCCGGCGGACCAGGCCCTCATTAACCGGATGGGCCTCAACAACGACGGCGCCGAGGCGGTCGCGGAGCGGCTAGAGCGAGGCCGGTCGGAGCGGGCCCGGCCCCTGGGCATCAACCTGGCCAAGACCCACGACCCCGACATCATGGGCGAGGCGGCCCTGGACGACTTTCGGGCGAGCTTCCGGCAACTGAGGAGACAGGCCGAGTACGTGGTCCTGAACGTGTCGTGTCCGAATGCGGCGGACGGAACCACCTTCGAGGATCCGGCGGCCCTCGACACACTGCTCGATGCCATCCGCGACGAGCAGGCGGCGCCGGGCCTGGCGGTGCCGGTGCTGGTGAAGCTGAGTCCTCCGCTGACCGATCGGGTGGTGCTCGACACCCGCCTGGAAGAAATTCTCGCGGTGGCGCAGGACCATGAGGTGGACGGGTTCATCGCGACGAACACGGCCCCGGATCGCAAGAACCTTCAGGCTTCGTCGGACCGATTGGCGAAGATTGGAGACGGAGGGCTCAGCGGGCGTCCCCTCGCGGACCGGACCACCCGGATGGTGGGATATCTCTACCAGGGCACTGGCGGGGATATTCCGATCATCGGGGTCGGGGGCGTGCACGATGCCGCCTCGGCCTACGCCAAAATTCGGGCCGGAGCCTCGCTGGTGCAGCTCTACACAGCCCTCGTCTACGAGGGGCCGGCGCTCGTGCACGAGATCAAAAAGGGCCTCGTGGAACGGCTGAGTGAGGACGGATATGCTTCGATCGGCGCGGCGGTCGGGGCGGACGTGTGAGAAAGGAGAAAGGCGAGGAGAGGGAGGCGGGAGGGGCGTAGACAGAAACAGCCCGACGGCTTGCGGGTAGGTCTGCCCGCGCCGCGTTCCTCTTGCAGCTCGCACGGTCCTCATGCCTGCGCAGGTCGAGTTCAATACCATTCCGCAGATGTTTCGTCGCCTCTGCGATCGCTACCGGGGACGGGAGCGGCCTGTGCTGCGGCACAAAGTTCGGGGAGAGGGCTGGCACGACATCACGTGGGAGGATCTCGAGGATCGAGTGCAGGCGCTGGCGGGCTACCTGCACCGGCAGGGAATCCAAAAGGGCGATCGGGTAGCGCTATTTTCGGAAAACCGCCCGGAATGGGCCATCAGCGACCTAGGAACCCAGCTGATTGGCGCAGTAAACGTCTCGATCTACACGTCGCTCCCCCCATCCAAGGCGGCCTACATTCTCCGCGACGCCGGGGCAAAAATCTGCATTGTGTCCGTGCCGGTCCAGCGCAAGAAAATTGAAGAGATCGCGGACGAGTGTCCCAAGCTCGAAGAGGTCATCGTGATAAGCGAGACGGCCGACGACCCGCCGGTGCCCATGACGCACTGGGACGACGCCCTGTCCGCGGGCCGGGCCTACTGGGCCGAGCACGAAGAGCGGCTTAGGGGCATCGCCGAAGACATGACCCCCGAGGACACGAGTGCGCTCATCTACACGAGTGGCACCACCGGACAACCGAAGGGCGTCGTGCTCACGAACCGCAACTTCTGCTCGAACGTGAAGGGCGCCCTGCAGCGGGTGCCGTTCGGCGAAGACGACCATCACCTCTCGTTTCTGCCCCTCTCCCACGCCTTCGAGCGCACCGCGGGCCACACCGCTGTGCTCGCCGCGGGGGCCACCATTAGCTATGCGGAGAGCATCGAGGCGGTGAGTCAAAACCTGCAGGAGGTGCGCCCGACCCTCATGATCTCCGTGCCGCGCATGTTTGAGAAGGTGTACAACCGCGTCACGAAGCAGGCCAGCGAGGGAAGTGCCATCCAGCAGGAGATCTTCGAGTGGGCCGTGCAGGTGGGCGAAACGTACGCCGAGGCCGAGCAGTCGGACGGCGTGGGGCCGGGACTGTGGTTGCGGGCGCAGCGGGCCGTGGCCCATCGGCTCGTCTTTTCGAAATTGCACGAGAAGCTCGGGGGCAATCTCCGGTTCGCCGTGTCGGGAGGTGCGGCGTTGCCCGAAGAGATTGGCACCTTCTTCCAGGCGGCGGGCGTCACCATCATTGAGGGCTACGGTCTCACGGAAACGGCGCCGGTCCTCACAGTGAATCCGAGGGACGCTCCGCGCTACGGCACCGTGGGCCACATTCTGCCAGGTGTCACGGTCGCCATTCAGCCGCTCGACAGTGACGAGTCGGTCGGGACGATCAGCGGCAGTGACTATCCCACGTCCCTCTCGACGCCGGAGGGGGAGGTCTTGGTGAAGGGGCCCAATGTGATGAAGGCGTATTGGAACCAACCGGAGCAGACGCGGGCCGCGTTCGATGCCGATGGGTGGTATCACTCCGGCGATGTGGGGCGCTTTGAGGAGGGATACCTCAAGATTACGGACCGAATCAAGCACATGATCGTGACGGAGGGCGGAAAGAATGTCTACCCCGGTCCCATCGAGGAGACGTTCAAGACCAAGGGGTGGATC
>PXSY01000187.1:0-1336 GCA_003023125.1 Bacteroidetes bacterium QH_10_64_19 | reverse complement strand
GAGGAGGGCGTCGACGTGGCGTCCTACAGCGATGCCGAGCTTCTCGACCTCGACGAGGCCCGGGCGCTTTTTCAGGATGCCTTCGACGCCTACAATCGGGAGGCGGCGGCCCACGAAAAGATCCGCACCTTCCGCCTCCTGTCCGAGCCGTTTACGGTAGAGGAAGGCACGCTCACCCCCACCCTCAAGCTCCGCCGCAGCGTTATCGAGGAACGCCACGCCGACCAGATCGACGCCATGTACGAGAACTTTGGCCTCTGAAGACGCGGCGTGCGTTCCGAAGTGCACGGCGCGATCGACCGGCCCCGTCGCATCACACAGTCCCTGCCCCCCATCACGCTTGGACGCGCTCCCAATGTCCCCCTTCTTGCGATGGACGATCCCGTATTGACCGCGGACGACGCAGACCGCATCGTCACCCACATGAACGAGGCGCACACGGCGGATCTAATTCGCTACGCGGAGGCGTACGCCGACGTGCCGGCGGTTGAGGACGCGCGCATGACGAGCATCGACGCCGACGGCTTTGAGCTGGTGGTGGAGGCGGGCGGCACGACGACCCCCGTGCGGATCGACTTCGACCCATCCCTGGACACGGCCGAGGACGCCCGGTCCCGACTCGTGGAACTGGCCATGGCGGCCCGGGGCGACGCGGAACGATGATGCAATCTCCGGGCCGGTGTGCTGCGGACGGAGGATCCCTGCGGCCCGCTCTGAATACGGAGGCACGCATCTAATTTATCGTCCCAATCTCGACCTCCCGCTATGTACGCACTCTTCGAGCGCCTTCGGAACTGGTGGCAGTCGCGTCGCACCCGTCAGATTACGGAGGAGGCGGTGCGCGAGCGGGTGCGGCGGGGCGCGGAATACCTCGACGAGAGCGATCCGGGATGGCATCGTCGCCTCGATCCCGATACCTTAGAGTTGGGCAGCGGGGACCGCTGCGTGCTGGGCCAGCTGCACGGCGAGTTTCGGCTCGGACTGGGCCGATCGGGCATGCTGAGCCTGTCGAGCGCCCCGCGGGCCAGCCTCTCGCCGGTGGCGCACGGGTTCAAGTGTGTCGAGGGCGTGTCGGAGACGTGGCAGGCGCGCGACTACGAGTTGCTCACGCAGGCATGGCGGGCCGCGGTCCGGGCCCGATGGGCGGAGGACACGATGGGCGACGGTGGGCCGGCGCTGAAGGGAGCGGAGGAGTCAGCGCCTGCCGAGCCTGTACCGGCGTAGCCTTTTCGCTCTCGTTCGCACATCCCGAGCGTTGCGGAGGTGGCCGTCTACACTGCGATGGGGGCCTTCAGCGCCGGATGGTGCTCGTAGTTCTCGATCGTCACGTCGTCGA
>PXSY01000186.1 GCA_003023125.1 Bacteroidetes bacterium QH_10_64_19 | reverse complement strand
CCCGACCGAAGAAAGCAGGGCCGTCGGTGAGCTTCTTGCCGAGCGTGCCGACGAGTCGGGCATCGAGAAGGCCGTTTTTGATCGGAGCGGGTACAAATATCATGGGCGGATCGAGGCGCTGGCCGAGGGGGCTCGAGAGGGGGGGCTCCAGCTTTAGGCGCCCACCTCCCTCAATCACTTTAGTACGTACTCCACGCACGCAGCACAAACTGACATGGCGGACCGAAAAGAACGAAAGCGCGTCAACGCCGAAAAGCGACAGGAGAACTGGGTTGATCGACTCGTATCGGTCAACCGCGTCTCGAAGGTCGTGAAGGGGGGACGTCGATTCTCATTCAATACCGTTGTCGTTGTTGGCAATGAAGACGGCCTCGTGGGCGCCGGGCTTGGAAAGGCCAATGAGGTATCGAGCGCCATTTCGAAGGGGGCCGATGACGCGAAGAAAAATGTGATCCGCGTTCCCTTGCGCGATGGCACGATTCCTCACAAGATCGTGGGCAAGCAGGATGCCGGAGAAGTTCTCCTGAAGCCGGCGGCACCCGGAACGGGCGTCATTGCCGGCGGGGGAGTGCGCGCGGTCCTCGAGTGTGCCGGATACCGGAATGTGCTCACCAAGTCCATAGGGACCTCCAATCCACACAATCAGGTGAAGGCCACCATCAACGCTCTTGCAGAGACAGAAGATGCCCTGGAGGTGGCCCGGCGCCGCGATATTCCCCTTGAGAAGGTTTTTAATGGCTAGTGCTCTCGGCGTCCTACCTGCTGCGGAGTCATGCGCAGGCGTAGGATCCGACGTTGACGCATCGGCGAGCGTGTTGAGAGTTAGCGGGCGATGGACTGAGCCTTTGGCCTCCGCAACACGCTCGTTCACCAAGAGACACGCCCTGGATTCGTGCCATGATTTCAGCGATCTGGTGGTGGCAGAAGAGATGGCGAATGACGCTCCACCGACAGAAACTGGAGGGGGAATCCGATACGTACTCGACTGTGATGAGAACAACGACAGACCCATGGATTTAAGCAACCTTAAACCGGCGGAGGGCGCCACCCATTCGAAACAGCGGCTCGGCCGCGGAGAAGGTTCCGGTCGAGGGGCACATAGTTCGACCCGGGGCACGAAGGGCCAGAGCAGCCGATCGGGAGAGGGAACCCGTCCGATCTGGTTCGAAGGCGGGCAGACACCGCTTTTCCAGCGGGTCCCGAAGCATGGATTTAACAACGCCCCCTTCCGCACCGATTACAATGTGGCCAACGTGCGACGGCTCCAGCGGCTGACCGACGAGGGTCGACTCGACCCGGATGAGCCGGTCACCCCGGAGGTGCTCGAAGACCTGGGGGTTGTTCGCAGTGCCGACCGCGTCAAAATTCTGGGCGACGGGGAGATTGAAGAGGCGCTGGACGTGTCGGCGCATGCGTTCAGTACCTCCGCTCAGGAGAAAATCGAAGATGCGGGAGGATCGGTCACCGCCATTGACGAGTAACCGGTCGATTGCGCGACACATCCGTTCTCCTGCGGCTCACGTACCAAAGAGGCTAACACATGGCTGGTTTTGCCGAGAGCATCCGCAACATTTGGAGTGTCCAGGAGCTTCGCGAGCGCATCCTGTATACGCTCGGTCTCCTCATCATCTATCGCCTCGGCACACACGTCACCCTTCCGGGCGTAGATGCCGCTGCTCTTTCCCAAGTTCGGGCGCAGGAGAGCGGAGGCGGACTGTTTGGGTTCCTCGACATGTTCGTTGGGGGTGCGTTCAAACAGGCTGGGATCTTTGCGCTGGGCATCATGCCGTACATTACGGCGTCGATCATCATTCAGTTGATGGGGGCCGTAGTGCCATATTTTCAGAAGTTGCAGCGGGAGGGGGAAGAGGGGCGGCGTCGAATCACGCAGCTGACTCGGTACGGAACCATCGGCATCACGGCGCTGCAGTCGATTGGGTACTCCATCAATCTGCTGGCCGGTGCTACGGGCCGGGCCATCGTCATCAACTCTACGCTCTTTACGATTACGACGGTGGTCGTGCTCACGAGTGGCACGGCGTTCGTGATGTGGCTCGGGGAGCGCATCAGCGAAGACGGGATTGGGAACGGAATTTCGCTGATCATTATGATTGGCATTATCGCCTTTCTCCCTCAGGCGCTGATGAACGAGGTCAGCCTAATTGGGGACAACATCTTTATCCTGCTCGTGGAGATTGGGATCTGGGTCCTCGTCACAGGATCTGTGGTCCTGGTGTCACAGGGCATGCGGCGCATCCCCGTGCAGTACGCCAAGCGCGTCGTGGGCGAAAAAGTGCAGGGCGGAACGACCCAGTATCTCCCGCTGCGCGTAAACGCCGCGGGTGTGATGCCGATTATCTTCGCCCAGTCGATCATGTTCATCCCCTCGACCATTGCCTCGTTCTTCCCCAACAACCCGACGATGCAACGAATCGGGGCCTGGTTCTCGGACATCAGCAGCATGAGCTACTCGGCCCTGTTTTTCGTGGTGGTCGTCTTCTTCACGTACTTCTACACCGCGATCACGGTGAACCCCCAGGAAATGGCGGACACCATGAAACGGCAGGGTGGATTCATTCCGGGCATTCGGCCCGGAAAGCAGACCAGCGAGTTTATCGACACCGTTCTGACACGCATTACCTTACCGGGATCAATCTTCCTAGGCCTTGTGGCCATCTTCCCGGCGTTTGCCATGCGAGCGGGGGTCTCGCAAGGTTTTGCCATGTTTTACGGCGGAACGAGTCTCCTCATCCTCGTGCAGGTGACGCTAGACACGCTTCAACAGATTGAAAGTCATCTGCTCATGCGCCACTACGATGGCTTCATGAAGAGTGGCAAGATGCGCAGTCCCCGGCAAGGCGGGGGCCTGTAGACCTCTCCCCGGTCGAACACGTTCTTATGCGGTGGTTGTCCCGCTTCTGGAATCGAATCTTCGGAGCCCCTATGGTTCATCTGAAGAGCCAACGTGAAATTGACCGTCTCCGCGAGAGCGCGGACCTTGTCGGCCGTACGCTCGCGGAGGGGGCCCGCCATATTGAAGTGGGGACGACCCTCGAAGAGCTTGACGCCATCGCGGAAGATTACATCCGAACACATGACGCGGAGCCCGCATTCAAAGGGTATCAAGTCGGCGACAACGTCTTCCCTAACACGTTGTGCACCTCGGTAAACGATGCGGTGGTGCACGGCATTCCGGACGATTACGCGCTGCAGGACGGCGACCTGCTTTCGATTGACTGCGGTGCGAAACTGAACGGCTACTATGGCGACTGGGGGTATACATTTGGAATTGGCACCGTCGCCGACGAAGATGCCGCCCTGTGCCGCGCGACATACGAGGCCCTTCAGAGCGGAATTGAGAAGGCAACGGCGGGGAATCGGGTCGGCGATATCAGCCACGCCGTGCAGGCACACTGTGAATCTCGTGGATTCAGTGTCGTGCGAGACCTGGTGGGCCACGGCATTGGGCAGAGCCTACACGAGGACCCGCAGGTCCCGAATTTTGGGAACCCAGGGGAGGGCCGCCTGCTCAAGCCCGGCCTTTCCATTTGCATCGAGCCCATGATTAACCGAGGGGCGGCCGAGGTCACGACCGACGAGGACGGATGGACGGTCCGTGCCGCCGACCGTCTTCCGTCTGCCCACTACGAGCACATGGTCGTCGTTCAGGACGGAGACGCCGAAGTCCTCTCGGACTACCGATACATCGAAGACGTCATCGAGCCTCCCTACAAAATCAACGCTCTCAAAGAAACCACTACTCCTTAATGGCAAAAGAAGAAGCCATCGAAAAGGATGGGGAAGTTATTGAAGCACTCCCCAACGCGCAGTTCCGTGTTCGTCTAGAGAATGGCCACGAGATTCTCGGCCTTTTGTCTGGGAAGATGCGGATGAACTATATCAAGATTTTGCCGGGAGATCGAGTCAAGGTCGAGATGTCCCCGTATGACCTTTCCAAGGGCCGAATTGTGTATCGCTACAAGAACTGAGGAGGTTCTTTGCCGCATCGTGGCCTAGCCTTCGGGGTAGGGGAGGAGTCCAGTGGTTGCGCGGATTGTCGAACGAAACCGATTAATTAAGGTATGCCCAGAATCGAAGGAGTCGACGTACCGGAAGACAAGCGTGGTGAGATTGCGCTCACTGAGATCTATGGCGTTGGTCGCTCACGGGCCCATGAGGTCCTCCAAAAAGCCGAGATTAGTGAGGACAAGCGCCCGAGGGAGTGGACCGAAAGCGAAACCAAGCGCGTCCGGCGCATCATCGAGGAGGATTACACTGTAGAGGGGCAGCTCCGGACGGAGGTGCAGATGAACATCAAGCGCCTCAAGGACATCGGGTGCTACCGCGGGAAGCGGCACCGCGAGGGGCTTCCGGTGAACGGCCAACGCACACGGACCAACGCCCGTACCCGCAAGGGCAAGCGCAAGACGGTGGCTGGGCGGAGCCAGTCCACGCAGAAAAAGTAGCGCCTGCATCTTGTTTGCATCCCCGGCGAGCCTTCGCTCGACCCGGGTTCTTACTTTGAACTGAGATCTATTGTCCCATGGCTGAAGGAGATCGCAGTGGCAAGCGTACGCCCCGAAAGAAAAACGTGGTCGTTGAGTCCAACGGCCGAGCGTACGTGAAAGCCACCTTCAACAACGTCATCGTCACGCTGACCGACCAGTACGGCAACACCATCTCGTGGGCCAGCGCCGGCAAGATGGGCTTTAAGGGAAGCCGGAAGAACACGCCGTATGCGGCTCAGAAAGCCGGCGAGTCGGCCGCGAATGAGGCGTACGACCTCGGCCTCCGCCGCGTGGACGTGTACGTGAAAGGCCCCGGCTCGGGGCGAGAGGGTGCGATTCGGGCGATGTCCGAGTCCGGACTTGAAGTGGCGAGCATCCGGGACGTAACGCCCCTCCCCCACAACGGCTGCCGCCCCCCCAAGCGCCGGCGCGTCTGACGAATTCGGATTTTGGATTGTGGGTTTTGGATTCCATCCCAGTCCACAATCAACCCAAAGTCGAAAGTCCAAAATTCAAAATCGAACACATGGCTCGATACAGAGGTCCGAAGCAAAAAATCGCCCGTCGCTTTAAGGAGCCCATCTTTGGGCCCTCGAAGGCGCTGGAGCGAAAGCCCTCCCCCCCCGGCCAGCACGGTCAGTCCCGCCACCGGCGGGAGAGCGAGTACGCCGTGCAGCTGAAAGAAAAGCAGAAGGCCAAGTACACGTACGGGCTGCTCGAAAAGCAATTCAAGAATCTCTTCGACAAGGCCTCGCGCACGCAGGGGGTGACGGGCGAGAAACTCCTGATCCTTCTGGAGTCGCGCCTCGACAATACCGTCTTTCGGATGGGCATTGCCCGCACCCGTCGCCAGGCTCGGCAGTTCGTGGCGCACCGCCACATTGAGGTGAACGACGACGTGGTGGACATTCCCTCCTTCGCAATGTCACCGGACGATGTCGTGTCTGTGAAGTCGGGCAGCCAGGACCTGGAGGTCATTCAGACGAACCTGGAGCACCGAAAGCGGACCTTCTCGTGGCTGGAGATGGATCGCCAAGAGATGAAGGGGAAGTTCATCGATCATCCCAACCGGGAAGAGATTCCGGAAAACATTGACGAGCAGCTCATTGTGGAGCTCTATTCGAAGTAGGCGGCAGGGAGTCCTTTGCCCAGGCCACTGAGCGCAACTGTCAGCTCGGCCTCAACACGATCGCTACACCTTGCAATTTCTTGATTCCAGCGTATGAGTAACCAAGGGCTTCAGATGCCGGAAGGCGTCCAAGTCGACGAAGACTCCGATTCCGAAGGTCAATTCGTCATGGGCCCGCTCGAACGGGGGTATGGTGTGACCATTGGAAACGCCCTTCGTCGCGTGCTTCTCTCTTCCCTCCGCGGGCTCGCGATCACGGCCGTCAAGATTGACGGCGTGCAGCACGAGTTTTCCACGATCTCCGGCGTCACGGAGGACGTGTCCGACATCATCCTGAACCTCAAGGAGGTTCGGTTCAAGGCGGACGAGATGCGCGAGGGCCACCTGCACCTCAACCTCGAAGGCCCCGGCAGTTGGACGGCCGAGGATATTGACGAGGCTGGGGCGGAGTACGAGGTTCTGAACCCGGACCAGCATATTGCCACGCTGGCCGAGGACGCCGTGGTGAACGTCGACCTGCGAGTCGGATACGGTCGGGGCTACATTCCGTCCGAAGAGAACAAGCGGGAGGACGATCCGATCGGCGTCATTGCGATCGACTCCATCTTCACGCCGATCAAGAACGTCAAGTACGAGGTGAAGCCGACCCGCGTGGGACAGAAGATTGACTACGAGGAGCTGGTGCTCGACGTGGAGACGGACGGATCGTTGACCCCAGAGGAGGCCATCACCGAGGCGGCGTCCATCCTGCGCGACCACGTGAGCTTCTTCATTCAGCTCGAAGAGGAGCCCGAGCCGGTGGTCGAGGAGCAAGAGGTCGACGAAGAGGTGAAGCGGATTCGCGAGCTGCTGGCCCAGTCGGTTGACGAACTCGACCTGTCGGTCCGCTCGCACAACTGCCTGAAGGCGGCCAACATCAAGACCATTGGAGACCTGGTTCGCCGCGAGGAGGACGAGATGCTCAAGTTCCGAAACTTCGGTCGCAAGTCCTTGCAGGAGCTCGTGGAAGTGCTTGACGAACGCGGCCTTCAGTTTGGGATGGACGTGGAGGAGTATCTCGAAGAGCAGAAGGCCACGTAGATCCCCTTTTCCGGCGAGGATCGTCGCCTCGCACTGCATCGTGATTCGTCACCTGTTTTGGACCACCAATGCGACACCGCAAGAAAGGAAAAAAGATTGGGCGCACGTCCTCGCATCGCGAGCGCACACTGCAGGCCCTGTCCAACGCGCTGATTGAGAATAAGCGCATCACCACGACTGTGGCCAAGGCGAAGGCCCTCCGACCATTCGTAGAGCCGCTCATCACGCGGGCGAAGGAGGACACGCAGCACAACCGACGTCAGGTTTTCCGGCACCTGCAGAGCAACGACGCCGTGGGAGAGTTGTTTGACGAGGTGTCCGAGCGCGTCGGCGACCGGCCGGGTGGGTATACCCGCATCATCAAGCTTGGACAGCGGTCCGGCGACGGGGCGGAGCTCGCGATGGTGGAGCTGGTGGACTACAATGACGTTCCGCCTGCCGACACCGGAGGGGGCGGGTCCGGCGGTACGCGTCGGGGCAGTGGGAAAGGCCGCCGAGATTCCTCGACGGAGTCTCGGGAGCAAGATACAGAGACGACTGATTCTTCCGATACGGAAAACACTGCGGACACAGAGGTCCCCTCTGCCGAGTCGTCTGAAGGGGATGAAGACGCGGAGGTGGCCGACGAAGATTCCCTCGAAGAAACCGATGACGAGACGTAGATCCTCCGTGTCCGGGTCCGAAACTTCTTGGATCGTCGCAGGCGTCGTGATGTCCTCACGGTGCCTTTTTCTTTGGCGAGGTCTTCCCGAGAGTCGCAGTCCGTTCCGTAGTCACGAGCATGCCCGCAACGGTCGCCGGGGGAGACGTTGAAGATCAACGTAGATTGCGGTCCCGGAACCGTAGAAGAAGAACGTGAGGAGGCGTCCTCCCGTGAACGGTGATCCACGATGATGGCAGGAAAAAAGAACTTGCCGAACATTCGGGCCGTGATGGTTTCCACTCGCCCATTCCGGCGTGCCTCGCGGGGACAATGGCTGGCCCTTGTGTTGGCCGGAGCAATGCTACTGCAGTATGGTCCGGTGCGTGTTCTTGTGCAGGTGGCGGGGCAGGTCGGAGCGGAAAAAACGTGCCGCCATCATGCCAAGCAAAAAGTGTGTCCCAGAAATCCGGACGGGCCGTGCACGTGTACGCATCACGACACGCAGGACCACTCGTTGAAATCCGGGTCCCCCGAAGGCCCTGTAATCGAAGCATGTGATGGGAAGGGTCCTAGCACATTGAGCCCGGGCATGTCTCCGCTGGCATGGACGCCGGTCGCCACGATTCGTCCGGCGCCCCGCATCTCTACCAGTGCGTATGCGCAGTTCGCGTCTTCCTTGTCGCCGCAGCGCGTCGGTGACGACATCTTCCGTCCTCCCCGAACGACGCCCGACGTGCGTCTGACCTGACCCTTCAGACGCGGTTCCGTCGTTCGATGTGCGCGCGGATGGGTCGTCCGCGCACCAAACAACATGGAGGACCCTTCCTATGGATCGCTACGTCACTTCGTCCCTCGTATCTCTCATCGCCATTTTTCTCATCATCCCATCCGCCGCGGCCCAGTCGACCGGCACCGTTGCGGGCCGGGTCACCGACGCGGAGTCCGGGGCGCCCCTCCCGGGCGTGAACGTGGTGCTGGCAGATCGTGATCGCGGAGCCGCGACCGACCCGGAGGGCCGCTTTCGGGTGACCGAGGTGCCTGTTGGCACGCACCAAGTCACGGCCCGGTTCGTCGGGTATCAATCGACGACCCGCACTGTCCGGGTCAGTGCCGGGTCTACCACAACCCTTGAGATGACGCTTGCCCCGGAGGCTGTGGACATGACCGGGATTCAGGTCACGGCCCTCCGCCCGAATGTGCAGCCCAGTGGAGAACTCACGAGCGAGCAGATCCGCAAGGCGGAGGTGGCCGATCCCGGGGCGCTTCTTCGCGACCTGCCGGGCATAAACTCCGTGCGGCGCGGCCCGATGGGGCTCGACCCGAACGTCCGCGGCCTATCGGAGACCGAGGTCGGCGTTTACATCGGGGGCATGCGCACCTTTCCTGCGGGTCCGGCCCGCATGGACTCGCCCATGAGCCACGTCGATCCCAGCACCATTTCCAGCATCGATGTGGTGAAAGGCCCCTATGCGCTCACGCGGGGTCCCGGCAACATGAGCGCGATCGAGGTTACGCAACGGGGCGAGGATCCGCCGCGGACTCCGCTCACCGGCTCCCTTCGTACGGGCTTTGACTCGAACCGGGAGTCCGTAGAGACGACCGGCTTCGTGATGGGACGTCAGGGCAAGTGGTTCTACAGTGCCAATGGAGCCTGGCGCACGGGCGACGACTATGAGGCTGGCAACGGGGAGAGCATCCCGTCCGACTTTACCTCCGGCGAAGGCCGGGGGCGCGTTGGGGTGGAGCTCTCTCCCCACTCGACCCTGTCGCTGACGGGAAGTTACCAGGACCAGCGCGACATTGACTACCCCGGCCGCCTACTCAACGCCGAGTTCTTTGAGACCGGCATGGGGCAACTGAAGTACGAGTTTGCGCGGGACGCCGGGACACTCCGCTCGGTGACCGTGCGCACCAGCGCCCAGCAGACGCTCCACGGCATGACGAATGAGGGCAAGCCCACGTTTGAGGCGGGACGCGACGAAGACGGAAACATCGTGCGACCCCCGCTCCGCATCGG
>PXSY01000185.1:4130-6190 GCA_003023125.1 Bacteroidetes bacterium QH_10_64_19 | reverse complement strand
GTCGAGTCGCTCCGCGAGATTTACGACCCGGAGATCCCGGTCAACATCTACGACCTCGGCCTGATCTATCACCTGGAGGTCCAGGAGGATGGACACGCGGACGTGCTCATGACACTGACGGCCCCAAACTGTCCGGCGGCGGGCATTCTGCCGGGCCAGGCCGAAGATGCAGTGCAGGAGACCGAAGGCGTCGAGAGCGTGAACCTGGAGATGACGTTTGAGCCTCCGTTCTCCCCGCAGATGATGTCCGAAGAAGCCCGTCTCGAACTCGGCTTCATGTAGTGACCTGAGGATAGACGCAAAGGCGTCCCGGCGGGACGCTTCTCCAGCGGGATGCCTCTCCAAAAACATCTACCCCCCTCGATATGGACCATGCGCGCACCATAGCGATGGCCACCACGCTTCTCGCCGACGGGCGGGCCGAGGGCGTGGCGGAAATGATAGAGCCGTTGCTCGACCCGGTCACGGCTCCTGCCGCCAGCACGGGACAGATTCTGCTCCGGGGGCTGATGGCGCGCGTTGAGGTGACACATCGCGACCGTCCGGAGCGGGCATTTGAGCTGTTGCCGGAGGCCGAAGCAGTCGCCGACCTCTGCACCTGCGTGCGGGCCGAGGTCGCACTCTGGGTGGGCTGGGGACATGCGCGCCGGGCCGAAACGGTCGAGGAGACGACCCGGGCGTTGCACCTGCTCAAGGAGAGCCAGGAGTTGTTTACCTCGATCTGCGACCCTGTCGGGCGATGCTGGGCACTGCTCGGACGGGCCCGGGCGTACTTTGCCCTGGAAGAGTACGGGCCTATGCGCCGCGTGCTCGATGATGCGGCTGCTCTTCTCGACCCGCTGCAGGACACGCAGGCCGAGCGGTGGCTCCACGAACTCTGGATCCTCGCCGATCGCTTTGCCGGTCGGTACAAGCAGGCCGGTGAGCATCTGGAGGCCCTTCGGGCCATTGCCACAGACGGGGACGACCGTCGAGTTCAAGGGTACGCGGCCGCCCACGCCGCTGCCCTCCGGGCCGACCGCGAGGCCGATCCCTCCTCAATCATTGATGAGGCCGAAACCGCTGCGGCCCTGCTCCGACAGACGGATCCTGTCGCCTCAGATCCGCTCCTGCGGGCGACTGACGCACATGTGACGGCTCTGTGCCGGTGCGGGGACCCGTCGGCGGCACTTGACCTCATCGCGGCTGTTGAGGACGGGCTGCCCGCGGATTCGTCCGTGGACGCGTCTCTCCACGTGCTTCGGGCACGGGGGGCCCTGCATCACGATGAGCCGGGCCGTGCGCTCGCCCTGCTCGACGACTCCTTCGATCGCACCCTCTCACTCCGACCGGGCCTCCAGCGCTCCAGCGTGGCCCTGCTGTACGGCGAGACCTTCCGCGCGCAGGACCGCCCCGACGAGGCTGAGGCCTGGTTCCAGCGGGCCCACCGGACAGCCCGCGAGACGGGCCACCACGCCGATTGCCGACGTGCGGCGCAGGCTCTTTCCGGAACGCCCGACGGGCCGTCGACGCTCGACCCCTCTCCCACCGACCCCGCCGACGCGGTGGATGGGTTCGTGGCAGAGAGCCGCGCGATGCAGGCGGTGGCCGACACGATCCGCCAGTTGCAACCGAGCCACAGCCCCCTCCTCGTCACGGGTGAAAGCGGGGTCGGCAAGCAGCTCGTGGCGCGCACGATCCATGCCACGAGTGAGCGCGCAGACGGGCCAGTGACGACGATCTCCTGCGCCCCCACCCAGACCGAAGAGCCGCTGGAAGCACGACTGCTGGGCACTGTTGCGGGCGACGGGGGTCGGCGTCCCGGTGCCCTGCAGGCGGCCGATGGGGGCACCCTCATCGTTGAGGACGTAGACGCACTGCCCCTCTCCCTCCAGTCGTCGCTCTTGGATCTACTGTCTGCGGGCGAGGTCACCCCGGACGGGAGCACGACCGCCGAGCCGGTCGACGTCCGAATCGTGGCCACCACGACCGCCGACCTCGACGCGCGGGTCCAGGAGGACCGGTTCCGGCGGGCCCTGCGGAACCGCCTCCGCGTGATGTCGATCCACGTGCCGCCCCTT
>PXSY01000185.1:0-3966 GCA_003023125.1 Bacteroidetes bacterium QH_10_64_19 | reverse complement strand
GCCATCCTTGAGCCTGACCAGACCTTGAAGGATGTGCTCTCCCGCACCGAAAAGGCCGTCATCGAGCGCGTGCTCCGCGCCTGCGACGGTCAAGTCACCGCGTCGGCTGATGTGCTCGGCCTCACCCGGCAAGGCCTCTACAAGAAAATGAAGCGCCTCGACATCGACGCCTCGGCGTTTCAATCCGCATCGGAGCCTGCGCCGGCTGACCCCATTGGACGACTCACGTGACCTGTTCTCTGCCATGCCTACGGACACTGCCTCCTCGCCTTCGGATAGCTCGACGGCCCTCGACGTTCAGCTGGACCACGCCTCGGTCATGACGACCGACCTCGATGAGGCCGTTTCGTTCTACACCGATCTCATCGGGCTCTCGCTGCGGACCGTAGAAGATGATCCAGTCCGGGACGGGCGCGAGCGGGCCATGCTGACTGATGCGCAGGACCGGGATGTAATTGAGTTGATCGAGATGGAGGAGATGAAGCACCCCTCGGTGCCGGGACGCGGCGGCATCCACCACCTTGGGTTTTCGCTCTCCGCACGCGAGTGGCACTCGCTGCGATCTCGGCTCGACGCTGCCGACCATCCCTACGAAGAAGTAAAAGGGCGCCTCTTTGCTCGGGACGCGGACGGGTTGGTGCTGGAGATCGAAAAAGGATAAGACTGCTCGCAGCTGCCCGGTCACGGTGCAAAGAGAAACGACCGTCTCGCATCGCGTAGTGCGCATCTCGCAATCGCAAAGATTCACGGTTGACTGCGCACTACCCGGTTCTGTCACGAAATACGCAATATGAAATAGGCAAAACTGCTGCCTCCTACTCTCCCTCCTCTTCGGCACCATGGCTCGGCGTCCGGACTGTATCGGTAAGCTCGTTCTCGTCGTCGGGACGGACGTCCACCCCCTTTTGCTCCAGCAATCGGCCGCACATCTCGACGGCCTCCACGAGTCCTTCCGTCAGGTTGTCGTTTTTGATTCCACGGCGGATCCGAGCCACTACTTCGGCCCAGTCGTCGGGCTCCACATGCTGATTGATGCCGGTGTCGCCAAGGACCTCGATCCGGTGCTCCCGCAGGGAGACGAACAGCAGAATTCCGGTCCGATCGCGGGTATCGAATACCTCCTCTTCCACAAACGCCTGCAGGGCCCGCCGGTGGACGGTTTCGTCGAGCCGTTCGCTTCCGGCCAAGAGCCGTTGTAGAGGGTAGATGTAGCGGGTTAGGAGTGCGCCCACTGTGCCCGCCGCGAGCACCGAGAGCGCGACGCCCCACGGCGCAAAGAGCCACCCAAGCCCCCACCCGGTGTAAAATCGAAGCGTGAGCATCACAGCCATGAGCGTAAGGAGGACCGCTGCGCCCGCCCCTCGCCAGATGGCGTCCGTGTAATCGTCACTCCGGGGCACCACCACCGGCACAATTTCTCCGGCCGTCCGCTCTTCCGCACGGCTCACGGCCTCCCGAATGCGATCTAGATCGAGGCGGTCAATCATCGTGTCCATGGGCGCGGGAGTGCAGTTCGACGAGCGAGAAGAGCGGCCGAATCGGGAAGAGGAGTTGTGTCGGGCACGCAGCAGGTCTGGTTGCCCCCGACGATGACTGTCTTGTCAACAACCTTGTCAACAACGCCCTATGAATCCGGTCCGGCAGGGGATCCGCCGGACGAAGATTGGCTACGCTGCTCCTCGATGGCCTTTAGCGCCCGGTCGGCCTGGCGGGAGAACGGCGATCCCTCCTCGGCGTACTGCTGCACCATTTCAAACTGACGCACGGCCTGGTCCAGTCGGTTGATCTGTAGAAGCGCAAGGCCCTTTTGGAAACGGGCGGGCACAAACGTCGAGTCGTCGTCCAGCACCGCATTGATGGCCTTGATGCCGCGCATCGGCTCGTTCGTGAGCAGGTAGGTCTCTCCCATTCGGGTGCGGGCGTCGAGATCATCGGGCTTCTTCTCAACGACGGCCTCGTAGGCCTGCGCGGCGTGGCGGGCCACCCGGAAGACCTGCTTCCGATCGCCCTGCCCCTGCACCTTTTGCATCCACCGGTACAGAAGATCGGCGGCGCGACGTTGCGCCTCCACGGTCCCCCTCGCGTCCGCAAGCTCCTGCTGCACCACAGCCGCCCGGCCCGGATGCCCGGCACCGATATACAAGTTGACCAGCTCGGTCTGTAGCTGCTGTTTTTCCGCTCCGGAAGCCTGCTCAATCTGCGTCTCCAGCGAATCGATCTGCCCGGCCATCGCGCCCGCGATCGGGTCCGCCGTCCGGTCAAGCAGGCCCCGAAGATCCGCGGGCTCCGCCTGCTCTCCCCCTTGTCCCGGCGCCCGCATGCCCCCCTGGCCCCCAGACGACGGCCCGGAGGTCGCGCCGCTCCCCCCGGTCTCTGCCTGCGCGGCAGAAGCGTCCGACGAGGTATCGTCCGCCCACTCGTACTGGGCGCTCCACTGCGTCACGAAAAACAGGCCAAGGACAACGGCGAGCGCGCCCCCCACGACCAGCATGATTTGGCGTCCCATGGCAGCCTGTTCGTCGGCCCCTTGATCTTCGGGGGCTTGATCCTCGGGCGCCTCTTCCGTGTCGGTCGAGGGCGCCGCCTCCGCAGCACCTGAGTCCGTGGACGTCGTTCCGGTGGGCAGGTCCGCGGCCACCCGGCGTGTGCCGGCCGGGGACGCATCGGAAAGATCCTGCAGCGCCTCTCCGCAGCGGCTGCAGTATCGGGCGCCCGGCGGATTCTCCCACCCACACTGATTGCAAAAGACGCTGGGCCCGTCCTCGGAGTCGGACTCCGATCGATCGGGCGCCGGTTCCTCTTCGTCGCCCGACTCGTCGTCGGCGGCCACGGGCGTTCCACAGAGCTCACAGCGATCGGCGTCGGGCGACACCTGGGCGCCGCAAGACGGGCAGGTTTGTGGATCAGCACTCATGGCTGGACAGACAAGGTTGAATGATGCAAACGATGCCCCCCGGCAATTGAATTACGGACTCGGCGATCCGATCTTGTCCACGTCCAGAGTCTCGTCCCTGGTGCGCTCACGTTCCGCACCTCCTCACTGGTGGGAATCGGCACCGGTCAGAGTGGTGTGCCGTCCGCGGTTTTCCTCAATACGGGACGAGTCCGCGCCGTGCCTTTCGGGCGGCTTCCCCGAGCAGAGACGGACGAGCGTCTGTCCGTTACCGGGAGCCCCGAGCATGTAATCGCCGTGCCCCGCTCACGAGTCGTCGGACTTCTGGGCCTCGTCTACGGCGTCACTGAACTTGTCCGACGGCCGAAAGACAGGCTTGTATCGCTCCTCAATCTCCACCGGCTCGTTGGTTCGGGGGTTGCGCCCCGTTCGCGGCGCCCGGTGCTGCACCTCAAAGACCCCGAATCCCCGAAGCTCGATTCGTTTCCCCTCCTTCATCGCCCCCCGAACCGCCGTCATGAAGCCCTCCACAACGGCTTTCGTTTCAACTTTGGTGAGGCCAGTCCCATCAGAAATTTGATCAACGAGATCCGCTTTGGTCATGGGCTGAAAAAGGCAAAGGTTACAGGCGTCGAAAAGGAATGTCGTGACGTTGAGTGGGGCGAACGTCGCCGTGCATTTGGTGATTCAGAGCCCGCCGAGAATCTTCGGGCTTTTCGTTGACGTAGAGAGAATTGTTCGGAATGTTGGGGGTTGCGGTTGACGGAATCGACCCTCGTTCGCGCTCCTTTGCAATTGTTTTCAGTTCAATGACCCCTCGCCTTGCGTCCTTCGTCGCTGCCATGCTTCTGTGTGTGCCGACCGCCTTCGGCCAGTCGCCCAGCCAGTGGCAACAGCACGTCGACTACGAGATGGACATTCGCCTGAACCCTGAAACGCATCAGGTCGACGGCCACCAGCGGCTTACCTACACTAACAACTCGCCGGACACGCTCCGCACGGTCTACTACCACCTCTACTTCAACGCCTTCCATCCTGAGTCCATGTTTGCGGAGCGAAACCGGCAGCTCCCC
>PXSY01000184.1 GCA_003023125.1 Bacteroidetes bacterium QH_10_64_19 | reverse complement strand
CACCCGGTCTTCTGGGTCCAGGACCTGTGGTACCTCGGCGTGATTGTCGGAGCGGGGGGCCTGACGTTCAGCTACATCTCGTTTTTTCGCCCGCCCGACCGCTCGCTGGAGGTGGTCGACGCGCTGGGCCTTGCCGTCTTCACGGTGGTGGGGGCGCGAGTCGCCCTTGAGGTGGGGGCGCCGCCGGTGGTTGTAGTGATCATGAGCGCCACCACCGCAACGGTAGGCGGCATGATTCGGGATGTGCTCTGCGACGAGACGCCCTTGATTCTGCGGGAAGAGATCTACGCGACGGCGGCGCTGGCAGGGGGCGGACTGCTCCTGGGCCTGCGTGCCCTCGGGGCGCCGGAGGCGATGGTCGTAGGGATTACGATTGCGGGCGTATCGGCCGCTCGGCTCGCTGCGCTTCGGTGGCAACTGCACCTTCCCTCGTTCCAGATCGACGACGCATGAAGGGGACCCGTTTCGAGGACATCGGTAGTGCGAAACTTCCCGGTAAGGAGTCGTTGCCGGGAAGAGATATCGGCTACGAACCCGATGCCACCAGGAGTTCATCGTCCGCCTCCACGCGCTCTACGTCCCCGTTTTCCCCTCGTCCGTCCTCTGTCGCGTCTCGGGGGGTGGCGGCCGGGAGCCACGCCGTAATTCAGCCCAGTCACGACCACGAAGACAGCGGCCGCAAACTTCAGGGCCACTGGATTGTGGTGGAGCGCCTTCCCGCTGAAGGAGGAGCAGGACCAGAGTCAGGCCCAGACAGTCCCGAAGCCTATGATCAGGCTTCCCTGGACAGAAGAGGTGCTCCCCTAGTGTCGACCTCCGTTGTAGAAGGGAATGCTCGTTACATCTTCGGGGCACTCCTTTCGATCTCGGCGAACGGGCGGACTCGCGACAGGCTGGGCTGCCCGGCGCCAACGGACCCTCACAACGAAGATTCTTCAGGGAGTCGTGCAGAAAAGGCTTCGGCCCGCAGGCCCGCCTCCGAGATCGAACCCGCTCGGGGCCAGGCAAGAACCGACAGTTACGGATGCTGGATATTTCGGGGGAGCCTGACGTCTCGACGAACGTCGGGAAATGTCGGACGGAATGTGCGCGGAAAGCCAGGAAGCGACCGGTGAGAACATTCCATTTCGAACGGAGCAGCAGGCCCGAGCCATCGCGGATCTCAAAGTTTCGCCGAAGGCATCTTGAGGAACTGGAGGATTTGTTCTCGCCGCCCCGAACCGCCCTGTCCCCCTCCCGTGTGCATAAAATCCACCTGTCCAATCAAGACCATATATAGCGTCCACCGTGCCCGCTTCCGACGCATCGGCCCTCGTCGAACTTGCTGCCCTCACCAAGACCTACCGCGAGGGGGAGCAGGACCGCGCTGTGCTCCAAGAGGTGTCGCTGCGCCTCGAACGGGACGCGTTTTCGGTGCTCATGGGTCGCAGCGGCGCGGGGAAGAGCACCCTTCTCAATCTCATCAGCGGAATCGATCTGCCCACCTCCGGTCACGTCCGCATCGGCGGAACCGACTTGACGGGCCTGTCCGAGACCGAGCGCACCCTCTTCCGGCGCGAGAACATCGGGTTCGTCTTTCAGTCATTTAACTTGATCTCGACGCTCACGGTGGGGGAGAACGTGCGGCTGCCCCTCGAATTGGCCGGCGAGTCGCCCCGGGCCGACCGGGAGCGCGCACAGGCGATGCTGGACCACGTGGGCCTTGCCGACCGGGCGGATGCGTTCCCGGATCGGCTGTCTGGGGGGGAGCAGCAACGCGTGGCCGTGGCCCGGGCGCTGGCGCATGATCCGCTGCTCGTCCTCGCCGACGAACCGACCGGCAATCTCGACTACGAGACGGGCCAGGAGGTGCTGTCGCTCCTCGGCGACCTCGTCCGCGACACCGGCACCACCCTCCTCGTGGCCACCCACGACCCGGAGGTGCTCCCCCGCGCCGACCGCGTGCTGCACCTCCACGGCGGCGCCTTGCACGACGAAGTGCCCGACTACGTGGCGCCGACTGCGTAATCTGCACACGGGATCTGCGCACGGACGTGTGAGCGTGTACGGGAGTTTGGGGAGCGCACATGAATTGAGGCACCGCCGCTTTCAGGTGTCCCCGCCGCTTCGTCCGCAGGTACCTCCACACGTTGACGCGCCCAGACGCCGACACCCCCACACGCCGACACGCAGAAAATGACGCTTCTCCAGCGCTCCAGTCGTCGCTACCTCACGCAGCACCCGTGGCTCATGGGGCTGTCGGTCCTGGGGGTGGCCATTGGCGTGGCGGTGGTCGTGTCGATCGACCTGGCCAACACGAGCGCGAGCCGGGCCTTCAAACTGTCGGCGGAGACGGTGACGGGGGCGGCGACCCATCAGGTGGTGGGCACCGGCGAAACGCTCGACGACGGCATCTACCGGCGGCTTCGAGAGGCCGGCATCCGTCCCTCAGCCCCCATCGTGGAGGGCTACGGCACCCTGCAGCGGGGCGATCGCACCTTTCAGGTGATTGGCATCGACCCGCTGGCGGACGCACCGTTCCGCCCCTACCTGGGCGCCAATCCCGACCGCCGTCGAGGCACTGGGACGTCGGGCGACCTGGACCTGGGCACGTTCATGACCCGGGATGCGGCCCTGATGAGCGCGCCGACGGCCGCGGACCTAGGGCTCTCCGCCAGGGATACGCTGCGGGTCGACGTTGAGGGGACGACCCACTCGGTTGCGCTGAACGGCCTCATTGAGCCCCGGAATGAGCGCACGCGACGGGCGGTGGCCAATCTGTTAGTGGTAGACGTGTCCACGGCACAACGTCTCTTTGACCAGCACGGGCAGCTGAGCCGCATCGACCTCATTGCGCCTTCGGACGACGCCGCTCAGACGGCGTATCTGGATCGCGTTCGCCGGGCCCTGCCGGAGGGAACACAGCTCCGGCGCTCGGGCACCCGCACGGAGACGGTGGCCCAGATGACGAAGGCGTTCGACCTCAACCTGACGGCCCTGAGCCTGCTCGCCCTCATTGTGGGCGCGTTTCTCATCTACAACACGATGACGTTCTCGATTGTCCAGCGCCGCGGGCTCCTGGGACGTCTGCGGGCGCTGGGGGTGACGCGCGGCCAGATCTTTCGGCTCGTGCTGGGGGAGGCGGCCGTCCTCGGCGTAGTGGGAAGCGGCTTGGGACTGCTCCTGGGGATCGTACTGGCGTCGGGGCTGGTGCAGCTTCTCGCGCAGACGATCAACGACCTGTACTTCGTGGTGCAG
>PXSY01000183.1 GCA_003023125.1 Bacteroidetes bacterium QH_10_64_19 | reverse complement strand
CTCCACACGGTACTCCACGTTGGGGACGGTGGTGATGATGTCGAGGTCGAACTCGCGCTCCAGCCGCTCCTGAATGATTTCCATGTGGAGCAGGCCCAGAAAGCCGACCCGAAAGCCGTAGCCGAGGGCGGCGGAGCTTTCGGCCTGGTACGCAAGCGACGCGTCGTTTAGCTGCAGCTTTTCGAGCGCGCCGCGCAGCTCCTCGAAGTCGTCCGTTTCGGTGGGATAGATGCCGCTGAACACCATGGGCTTCACCTCCTCGAAGCCCGGAATGGGCTCGTCAGCCGGATCGTGGGCCCGGGTAATCGTGTCGCCCACGCGGGCGTCTTGAATGTCTTTGATGGAGCCGATGATGTAGCCGACGTCGCCCGCCGTGAGCCGGTCCACCTCCTGCCGCCCCATGCGCAGGATGCCCATCTCTTCGGCGTCGTGCTGCTTCTTGTTCGACATGAACTCCATCGTGTCGCCCTGCTCCAGGGTGCCGTCGAAGACGCGGGCGTAGACGACGGAGCCGCGGTACGAGTCGTAGATGGAATCGAAGATGAGGGCGCGGAGCGGCGCGTCGGGATCACCGGAGGGCGGCGGGACGCGGTCGATGAGCAGATCGAGCATCTCGTCGACGCCCTCGCCCGTCTTGGCGCTGATCTGCAGGATGTCTTCGGCGGGCTCCCCGATCAGGTCTTCCAGCGCCTGCGCCACCTCGTCGGGCCGGGCCACCGGCAGGTCCACCTTGTTGATAACCGGAATAATTTCCAACTCCTGCTCCAGGGCCAGCCACATGTTGGAAATGGTCTGCGCCTCAATGCCCTGCGCCGCGTCGACCAGCAGGATGGCGCCCTCGCACGCCTTGAGCGCCCGGCTCACCTCGTAGGTGAAATCGACATGCCCGGGCGTGTCGATGAGGTTCAGCGTGTACTCCTCCCCATCCGACGCGGCGTACGGCATCCGCACGGCGTGGCTCTTGATGGTGATGCCCCGCTCCCGCTCCAGATCCATGTCATCGAGCGTTTGCTCCTTCATCTCGCGCTCGGTGATGGTGCCCGTCCGTTCCAGGAGCCGGTCGGCCAGGGTGCTCTTCCCGTGATCGATGTGCGCGATGATGCAGAAATTGCGGAGGGTTGAAAGGTCGGGCATGAGGCACGGAGGCCATCAGATGGGCGTCCAGCGAAGGACCAGGGGCAAAATGAGTCGTCGCGTCCAGGCGCCTGTAACGAACCACCCCGCATCACGTTGCACGGCGGCGGGGCCGGCGCCTATCGGTTCGATTCCTGCACCGTCCAGAACGATCCGGACCCGGACGGCGAACCGTTTTCGGAAACCGTCCCGTCAGACAGGTCTGGGGCGTCCGCGTCCAGGAGGGCCGATGGCACCGGTGGGGGCGATCCCACGTCCCGTCTCAGGTCCGAAAATACCGCAGCAGGGCGTTCCTGCCGCCGGACCCGGCTCGCCGCAGCTGCCTGCTGCCGCCTGCGGCGGGCACGGCGGCGGTCGTGAAAGGTCTGGTGAAACAGCATGACCCCGACGACCCCCAGGACGATGGACATGTCGGCCACGTTCCAGATCGGGAACAGCTCCAGGTAGGAGCCGCCGACCAACGGAATGCCTCGGGGAATGAATCCCTGCCAGAGGCTCACGTGAATGAAGTCGACGACGTGGCCGGTGAAGTAGGGGCCGTAGTCGAGCAGTACGCCGTAGAAGACGCGGTCGATGATGTTGCCGAGCGCGCCCCCGAGGATGAGGGCGAGGCTCCACCTATAGGGCGCGTAGTCGTGGCGCACCTGGTAGACGTAAGCGCCCACGAGCAAGGTCGCCAGCAGGGAAAGAATGGTGACCGTGCCGGGCGGGCCGATGGTGATGCCGAAGGCCATGCCCGGATTTTCCGTAAAGGTCAGCCGCAGCCAGTCGCCCAGAAGCGGGATCGACTGCTCTCGATACATGAACTGGAGTACCGCCGCCTTGGTGACCTGGTCGAGGAGCAAGACGATCCCCGTAATCCAAAAGATACGCATGTACTTCCAGGGCTGGATGTGTGGATGTTTGGACGTATGGAGGTTGGGGCTTCCACACTTCCATCCCTCCACACTTCCAAGCTTAGGACGACTGTTCCTGTCGCTTCGCCTCAATCGAAATCTCGGTGTGGGGGACGGCTTCGAGTCGCTCTTTGGCGATGGGCTCGCCCGTGACGCGACAGACGCCGTAGGTCTTGTTGTCGATGCGTTCGAGCGCCCGATCGAGGTAGCCGATGTACTTCTGCTGGCGGGCAATCATGAGATGAAGCTTCTCCCGCTCCATCGCGTCGGTCCCCGCGTCGGCCATGTGAATGCCGTACGCGGTGTTGTCGTCGGCCTGATCCTTGGCCGCGTCGATTTGCTCCCGCATCTGTTCGATCTCGGCCTTTGCCTCCCGGCGGCGCTCAAGAATCAACTCGCGGAAGTGCTCCAGTTCGTCGTCGGTAAACGAGGTCTTGCGCTCTTCCTCACCGTCGTCCCCCGTTCCCGACTGAGCATGGAGGGGCGCCTCTGAAGTGTCGGTCTCGGACTCTGGTTCGTCGTTCGCCATGGGTGCAGCGTGGGTGCTCCAGTGAGTGTGCGTGAACGCGTCGTCGAGGGCCGCTCCCGTCTCAAGCGGATGCTCAGGCATCGAGCGACTCCTCCACGTCTATCCGTCGGACCCCGATCGCAATCTGCTCGTCGCCAATCTCGAATGTCTCGACGGCCTCTCCCGACCACTCGCGTGGATCGGACGGCTGCAACTCCAGTGCCAGGGTCTCGTTCCGGATCCAGTCCTCGTATTCGGCCACAGCGTCGGCGATCTGTCCGGAGCCGCGGTACACAACCTCGATGCGGTCCGTCACCTCAAAGTCAGCCTCCTTGCGCAGGTTCTGAATGCGCTTCACCGTTTCCCGGGCGAGCCCTTCGGCCCGCAGGTCGTCGGTCACTTCGGTGTCGAGGGCCACAGTGACTTCGCCCTCCTGCTCCACGATCCACCCCTCGATGCCCTCGCTCTGGATGATGAGGTCGTCGGGGCCGAGCTCTACCTCGTCCCCATTCACCGACAGCGTAAGCTCGCCCGTCTCTGCGTACTCGTCGATCGCCTCGTCGTCGAGTTGGCGGACCTTCTGATTTACCTCCTTCACGAGGTCGCCCAGGCGCGGGCCGAGGCGGCTGAAGTCGGGCTTCGCCGAGCGACTCACGACCTCGCTGGTGTGCTCCACGTACTCGATCTCCTTGACGTTCACC
>PXSY01000182.1 GCA_003023125.1 Bacteroidetes bacterium QH_10_64_19 | reverse complement strand
GAAGTCGCAGGCCTCAGACATTCCGCCAAATATGTTCTCAGAGTCTAATTGACGGAGGTCGGTGAAAATGAACAGTGCGTGTCGCTTCTTTCGGTCGGAAGCCGAGGAAAAATTTCAGATGAAGGTCATCGCCTCTCCGCTCCGGTGCAATGCTCTGGTCTTCGTCGGGCTCGTCGTGCTGCTGCTCGGCATGGGGGCGACTGCCCACGCCCAGGATGACGTCGAGAAGACGCTGCGCGGGCGGGTGGTGGACGCAGAGACCGGCGATCCGCTGCCGCAGGCCAATCTGCGCATCGTGGATGCGTATCAGGGCACAATCACAAATGCGGATGGCCGCTACACCCTGGAACTCGACAGCCTGCCGGCCACGGTGGTTGTGCGCTACGTGGGGTACGAGTCGACGCGGCGTCGCATCACGGCCGACACGGCCCCGAAGCAGACCTTCCGACTCACGCCGTCGACCGTGGCGATGGAGGAGGTAGTGGTGACCGGGTCGGGGAATCCGGGCGAGACCCTCATGCGGCGCGTCATCGAGCGCAAGCAGGAGTGGTGGCCGGACCTGGAGAGCTATTCCGTGGAGGCGTACAACCGGCTTACGGTGGCCAGCGACACCACGATCGTGGCCGTCGCGGAGAGTCAGACGACCGCCTTCTGGGACGCGGCGCGTGGCACCCGCGAGGTGGTTCGGTCCCAGCGGGGGACCGCAAACCTCCGAGAGATCGCCGAGGGCGCCCTTCCGGCCGCGGCGACCGTTTCGAATCTCTACCGCGACAACGTCGAGGTCTTTGGCAACCGGCTGGTGGGCGTCACCCACCCCGACGCGCTCGACTACTACGACTTTACGCTCGACACGACCCGGGCCATTAACGGGCGCCGGGCCTTTCGCATCGAGGTGGAGCCGGAGAATCGTCTCTCCTCCACGTTCCGCGGGACGGTGACCGTGCTCGACAGCACCTACGCCCTGCTGGAGGCCCGGCTCCGCCCGACGACGTCGCTGAGCACGTCACGGGCCCTGAAGGATGTCGACCTCACCTTCGAACAGCAGTTCTCGAACTTCGGCGGCCGGTACTGGCTTCCGGTCGACTTCCGCGCACGGCGCGACCTGGACGTTCAGGTGTCGGCGGTGCTCTCGGTTCCGGACATCCGTCTCCGCCAGGTCAGCCGACTGAGCGACTACCAGGTCAACGCATCGCTTCCCGATTCGCTCTTCGACGCCGACAGCGAGGCCGACGAAATCGCGGTGCGTGCCGATAGCACGGTGGGCATTCAGTCCATGTCCAGCGCCCAGCCCGACTCGCTGGGGACCGGCCCGTTCGTGCCGTACTCGCAGGATGAGCGATCCGCCTACGAACGAATTGACAGCACCGATGCGGTGGAGGACGCGTTCGACCGGGGGGGGCTCGTAGGATGGCTCCAGGACATTGGGGTGACCGACGGGGATCTCCTGGGCGACGATGAGGAGTCGAACGACGACGCGTCCGACGACGGGGACGAAGCGGCAGACGACGGGGCGGGCGGGATGTCTCCGGACGCAGATGTGTCCGCAAGGCCCGCTGGGCTGCGCTACAACCGTGTGGAAGGGGCGCACCTCGGCGGACGGGTGGGCCTGGAGGCCGGACCGGTCGAGGTTGACGGGCGAGTCGGCTACAACACTGGTCCCACCGGCCCCACGCAGTGGTCGTACGGCGGTGGACTGACCGGAGACCTGTGGTCCGGCGCAACCGTCGAGGCACGGTACCACTACGGCATCGACCCGCGCTACCGGGCGCGGTCCCGCATCGCCTCGCTTTGGGCACGCCTCTCGAACAGCCTCTGGACGCTTTCGGGGGAGCCGGACTACTTCGACTACATCGGAAATGAGCGTTTCCGTCTCTCCATCCGGCAGGCGTTTTCGGGGCCTGAGTTGAACCTTGAGCTCCAGGTCCGCAACGAGCGCCACTTCTCGGTCGATAAAGCGACCGACTACAACGTGCTCGGCCGCTCAGTCGTCCAGCCCCCAAACCCCTCCGTCGATGAGGGCCGGTTGCGCTCGGCGGTGCTCACGGCGACGCTCGGCGACGGTGGGCTGCTGGGGGTCACGCCTCTCAACCGCCTGCAGGCGTCCGTGGAGTACAGCGATCCGGGCATCGCGGCCAGCGACTTCGACTTCACGCGTGTCGAGATGGTAGCCGACGCCCGCATCGAAACCTTCTTCCAACGCCGCTTTCTCCCGAACGCTCTGGATCTCCGGCTCGACGCGGGCGCGTCGCTGGGAACCCCACCCCTCCAGCGCTTCGGGGTCATTGAGGCGAGCCCATTGCCGTACACCCCGTTCGGGGCATTCCGTGCACTCGACGACCGGCCCTACCAGGGCGAGCATCACGCGGCCCTCTTCTGGGAGCACAACTTCCGCACCGTGCCCCTAGAGTTGATCGGGTGGCAGGCCCCGGTCGACCAGGACATTGGGATCATCCTGCATGGCGGGCACGGGCGCACCTGGATTGAAGACGACACTGAGCGGCGGCTCGCCCGTCGAGGCGTTGCGGTGCGAACCTCAGACGGACTCCACCACGAGCTCGGCCTGTCGGTCAACGGCCTGCTCCATGACTCCCTGCGCCTCGACCTCACCAAGCGCCTCGATGCATCCGGGTTCAGCATCGGCGTGAGCCTGGTTCGGTTTCGGTAGGTTGAAGGTGGGAAGGTTGAAACGTCGAAAATTGGAAAGTTGGGGGAGTGGGGAGGGAGGATAGCGAGTAGGAGCCGGATGTGTGCGTTTAGCTTGTCACGCCAGGGTGTCGACGCGACCTCACTGGAGAAAATTGTGCCCTCGTAATCTTCCAACCTTCTGCATTGAACCATCTCAGGAGGGAGGCAGGCTCAAGGAGGGGCGGACCTATTGAGTCTCGTCAGCAATCGCGACCTAGAACGCATATCACATTCCCCCCTCGTAGTACGCGTCGAACCGGGGAATCTTGTCGAGATCCGTCCAGCCCGTGACTCCTTGGTCCTGCGCGTAGACGTATGCCCGAGGTAGATTGCCGGGATCGAAGGCATTGGGGCGAGACTTGTACATGTACTCGATGCGCATCCCGTCTGCCGTCGCGGCTGTGTCCTGACCGTCGGGCGGGCCCAGCGCGGCCAGCGCGTGGCCGATGGACATGCCGCGGTAGATGCGTCCCTCCATCACGTGGATGCTGTCCGTTTCGCTGAGTTCGTGTTCACGGACGTAAGATTCGCGCCGGTCGTCGGTGAGCATGGAGGAGG
>PXSY01000181.1 GCA_003023125.1 Bacteroidetes bacterium QH_10_64_19 | reverse complement strand
GCGGCCCTTCGGGGCCAAAATCTGGACGCCTTCATCGCTCCGGATCGTCTGGACCAGCACGCTGAGGGACTCACCCACCAGGCCGTGGAAGAAGGCAGTGTGCAGGCGGAAGTGGTGCGCGAGACGGCGGAGGGCCCTCGTCATTTCCGCCTCAACTCTGTGCTCTTCTCGGGGGGAGAGCGGTCCGAGGGGTACGCAATCTATACTGACATTACGGAGCAGAAGGAGCGAGAGCGCACGCTCCAGGAGGAGCAGGAGGCCCTGCGGACAATGTACCGGATTACCGCCGACCGGGAGGCGGCCTTCAAGGAAAAGGTGCAGCAACTCATTGATCTCGGGCGTGAGTACCTCACGCTTCCGTACGGATTCTTGACCGAGATCACGGACGGGACCCAGCACATTGTGCAGACCTCGGGGACACGTCCCTTATTCCAGCCCGGCGAGTCCTGTCCACTTTCTGAATCGTACTGTCGAAAAACCATCCAGGGAGAAAGTCTCTTGGCCGTTCAAGACGCCCCCGAAGAGGGGTGGGAAGACGACCCGGCCTACGAAGCCTTCGAGCTGGGATCGTACGTCGGGGCGCAGGTTCTCGTGGAGGGGGACCTGTACGGCACGCTCTGCTTTGCTGCGACGGAGCCGCGAGACGAGCCGTTTACCGAGCGGGAGCGAACCCTTGTAGAGCTTATGACACGCTGGACCAGCTACGAACTCGAGCAACGCCGCGCCACTGAGCGACTGGAACGCCAGAACGAGCAGCTTGATAGCTTTACGAGCCTCGTCACCCACGACCTGCGCAACCCGCTGAACGTGGCGAAAGGCCGCCTGGAACTCGCGAAGGAGGATAAGGACCTGGACCACCTGGCGGCCGTGGGCCGGGCCCTGGACCGAATGGACGAAATTATCGAAGACGTGCTGGCGCTCACATGGGGCAACCAAGACCTCGACGAGGACGACTTGGAGGCGTGCGCCCTCGCTGAGCTGGCCGAGGACTGCTGGGACCACGTGGACATGTCGGAGGGAATCCTGCAGGTGGAGGGACGCCCGGTCATTAAGGCCGATGAGAGACGACTCCGCCGGCTTCTGGAGAACTTATTCCGCAATTCCATAGAGCATGCCGGAGAGACGGTCACCGTCCGGGTTGGGGCGCTCAGTGACGGTTTTTTCATCGAGGACGATGGCCCAGGCATCCCCGAAGAGAAGCGAGGGGCGGTGTTTGAGCCAGGATGCTCGTCGCAAGAAGAAGGAACAGGGCTGGGCCTGAACATTGTGAAAACCGTTGCGGAGGCGCAAGGGTGGACCATCTCTGTAACGACCGGGCGAGACGACGGTGCGCGGTTCGAAGTGCGCGGGGTCGAAGTGAGTTCTTCTTCCTGAAGCGAGCCCTCGTCTGCGTGGGCGCGCCGCTCGACCCGATAGCGACTGCCGGACGGGGGCCGATCGTCACGAAGAAATCTCTCTTGATGCCCCCCGTGCAACCGGACGGCCCTGTCTAGGCTTATTCGAACAACGCGACGCTCTGCATTTCTGCGAGCCGGACCGGTACTGCAATCACATTTACGCCTGACGGCGGCGAGGGGACAGCCCACATTTTTGTCTTAACGATGACTCCGGTCATGCCTCGCCAGGTTTTCCTGTTTTGCCTTGCCATCGGTGCCGTGTTCGTAGGACTTTGGGGGGGTATCGGGGGGGCCGACATGGAGGCTTCCTCCCCAGCCCCCGAAACCGATACGCTTCCGGGAACGGAGCCCATCTTCGACGTGCGGTCGGTGACGCTCGATGCGCGAAATCCGCCCGATCCTCGCCTGCTCGTCCGGCTCCGCGATCTCGGGGTCACGCACCTGACGCTCGTCTCCTTCGGATGGAAGCGGGCCGCGGACGAGCCCCACGTGCAGATCGACACGTCGGACGGCTGGTACAGCGAGTCGCACCGGGGCATCCGCACCCTTGCGCGGCAGGCCGACACACTGGGAATGGGCGTCATCCTCAAGCCGCACCTCTGGGTGGGCGGGTACGACGAGGAGCAGGACCGGAGCGAGATCGGGTTCGACACCGACGCCCGCTGGCAAAAATGGGAGGCAGACTACCGCCAGTTCATCATGGTCTACGCCCGCCTCGCGGCCCAAATTAACGCCGATGCACTCGTGCTGGGCACCGAGCTGACCCGGTCGGCGACGGAACGCCCAGCCTTCTGGCGAACCCTGGCGGGGGACGTCCGCACGGTCTACGACGGGGCCCTGACCTACGCAGCCAACTGGCACGAGGCGTACGAGAAGGTCCAGTTCTGGGACGCGCTGGACTACGTCGGCGTACAGGCGTATTTCCCCCTCACAGAGGTCGAGTCGCCGTCGCTAAGAGCCCTGCGGGAGGGATGGCGCCCGCACCAGGCCGCCCTGGCTCGCGTCCACGAGCGGACGGGGCGTCCCATTCTGCTGACGGAGGTGGGCTACCGGAGTGCCGCCGGGGCCGCAGCGGCCCCGTGGGAGTGGCCGGAACGGGACGCTGAGGCCATCCCCGACTCGACCCTCCAGGCGCGCTGCTATCGGGCCTTCCTGTCGACCGTCGGGCGGGCGTCCTGGTTGAAGGGGAGCGTCATCTGGAAGTGGCGCCCGCCCTCGGAGGTGGAGGACCCGACCGCGTTTACCCCACAGGGCAAGCCCGCCGAGGCCGTCTTGCGTCGCTGGTTTCGTCCGTCCGCCCCCGCGCCGGGACCTTGATTGCCCCTCCGGCCCGGTGGCACGCCTCCTCTGCTGCGTATCGGAACGGGCAGAGGCCTACAGGTCGGATCCAATCAGGCCTTCGACCAACGCCGCCCACACGTCCCGATCCCCCTACGCGATCGTAGTACTCACAGCGAGTGTCGTACGGGCTCGACGCGATTCGCCAACGGCCCCCGAAAAGCGCCCGATGAGCCCGGCTCCCTGAGAAGCACCTTTTCGAATCATGGGTACGACGACGGCGCGACGAGAGCGCATCGCCGTGTCGTGCGTCCCGTCGCCTGGAGGAACACAGAAGCAACGACGCGTCGCACCCGGTGGCCTCCCCCGCCGCCCGATGCTTACCTTGTCTCACGCGCTGAAAAAGGGCGCCGCACCGCGGTGAGGAGACCTGCTTCCCCTCTCTCCCCAATCCAAGCCCTCCACTCCGAAATGGGTACGGTTTCCAACCTCTTCGATCCCGACGCTTGGACGCCCGTCGACGGCTTCGACTTCGACGACGTGACCTACCACCGCGCCGCCGACCACGGCACGGTGCGCATCGC
>PXSY01000180.1:3299-4180 GCA_003023125.1 Bacteroidetes bacterium QH_10_64_19 | reverse complement strand
CGACGCCCGGTCTACAATGGCTCCTTCCCCCGTCCCCCCTCACCATGGCCACCTTTCTGTACGTTTTTCCCCATCCGGACGACGAATGCTTCGGGCCGGTCCCCGGCATTGCGCAGCAGCGCCGCAACGGACACGAGGTTCATCTGCTCACCCTCACCCGCGGGGAAGCCACCTCGCAGCGCGAGAGGCTGGATTACTCGAAGGCCGAAATGGCTGAGGTCCGCTACAAGGAGATGCAGGCGGTCGCGGATGTCTTGGACCTGACCTCCCTTACCGTCCTGGAGTACCCGGACGGTCGCCTCGGAGAGCTCAACCCGCTGGTGCTCGAGGACGTGGTGGCTGGCCACCTGCACGACAGGGAGCCGGACGTCGTGATTACGTACCCCGTCCACGGGGTCAGCGGTCACCCCGACCATCTAGTGACCCACGCCGTCGTGAAGCGCGTGGCCTGTGCCCTGCGACGAGACGGCGCCGCGACGCCGCGACGTCTCGCCTTCTACACGCTCCCGCCCGCCCCTGAGGACGCCGACCGTCCCGACCACCTCCAGCATTCGCCCTCGGGGCTCATCGACTGCCAGCTCCCACTCCACGAGGACAACCTGGAGACGGGACGTGAGGCCCTGTACTGCTACGAAACGTATCGTCCAGTCATCGAGGAGCACCGACCTCTGGAGGCCACCGGGGATTCCCTCTCTTTTGAGCTGTTCGGAGAATCGCACGACCCGCCGCTGTCGTCGCTCCTGGCGGCCCTGCCGGACGCCAGCGCAGGTCCGGGGCTTGCCCACGGCGACTGATGCAGGGATGCGACCTGTTGTTGGTTTGTTAATGGCTTCTCCCTGCACGTCCGGGAACGTCCGGACCGGTTCGGAAAGTACGACTCC
>PXSY01000180.1:0-3267 GCA_003023125.1 Bacteroidetes bacterium QH_10_64_19 | reverse complement strand
CTCCCGTCGTTTGTGAGTCGCCTGGCCCTCAAGATCGGAGGCACGGCGGGACTGGCTGCCGGCATCGGGGGGGGCTTGCTCCTCCCTGCAGTGTGGACCGCCGTGCTCCTGGGACTGGGCGTGGCCGGAGCCACCTACGCCGCGGTTCACATCTGGGTGCATCACCGCCTTCGCCACCTTCAGTCGGTCGTCCGTCAGATCCGAACCCACGAGTTCGACGACCTGGCGCCCCCCACCGATCGTGCGCCGGACGAACTCGGTACGCTTCTGTGGGACGTCTACCGCACGGGGGAGTCGCTGGAGAACGAAATCCAAGAGCTCAAGGAGATGGAAAGCTATCGGCGCGAGTTTATCGGCAACGTTTCCCACGAGCTCAAGACCCCGATTTTCTCCGTTCAGGGATTTGCCGAAACGCTTCTCGACGGCGCCCTTGATGATGCGTCGGTTAACCGTACGTTCCTCGAAAAAATTCTCCACCACGCCAACCGCCTCGACAACCTCGCCCGCGACCTCTCGACGATTACGAAAATCGAGACGGACGAACTGGACATGTCGAGCGAAGCGTTCGAGGTGACCGAGCTGTTCGATGCAGTCCTCGAGTCGGTGGAGGTGAGGGCCGAAGACAAGGGCATCGTTCCCCAGCAAAACGTTCCCTTGGACTGCCCCGACGTGTACGGCGACTTCGACCGCCTCCGCCGGGTGCTCGTCAACCTGGTGGACAACGCCATCAAGTACAACGAAGAGGGCGGCACCGTGTGTCTTCAGGCCGACCCAACCGGCGACGAAGTCGAAATTCGCGTCGTCGACGACGGGATCGGCATTCCCCCGGAGGACCTTTCGCGCCTCACCGAACGCTTCTACCGGGTCGACAAGAGCCGCTCCCGCAATCAGGGCGGCACGGGGCTCGGGCTCGCCATCGTGAAGCACATTCTGGGCGCGCACGACCGCGCGCTGCACGTCGACAGCACGCCGGGCGAGGGCTCTACCTTTCACTTCACGCTCCCCACCGCCCCCCATCCCAAGCTAGACCCCGCGTAGGTCAATCCCCGCCCCCACCGGCCCGCGACGTTCGGACGGCACGCACGCTGGACACGAACTTTGGAATCGTTCTTTCCCGCACACCTCCCGGGTTCTATCGTTTTGAGTCCATCGAGTCGACTCGGGGGAAAACGAAGCCGATGGGTAAGAACAGGTGAATAAAGAATGCGGGCTTTCTAAAAACGCGTTCATCTATATTTTCTCTAATGGACTTTCAAGAGTCTCCCTACCGGGCACCGGTTCCTCTATCCCCCCACCATGGAGAATCCGATTGACCGAATGATCCGGCTCACGGCCGTCGCCGTGGGCGTTGTCAGCCTTCTCGTGTACCTGGTCTTCCATTTCGTCTGAGAAACCTGGGCGACGGGCGTTGCGACTGTGCCGGGGTTAGGGAGACGTATGGTTTTTGTAGAAATCTTGCCGTGCGATGAACCTGCGTCCACCGGTCTCGTTAGGACCGCCGTCTTTTTCAGACCCGCACGGGTCACCTATACTCTCCATCATGAGCCCGCGTCCACAGTACTATGGCGGACCTGATTGTCGTCGGTGATCGCGTCCTCATCGAGCCCCAGACCGGTGAAGACAAAACCGACACCGGCCTCGTGCTCCCGGCCTCTGTGTCCCAGCAGGGCGAGGTGCTGAGCGGTCGGATCGTCAAAACCGGCCCCGGCTACCTAACGCAAAATCCCGAGTACAGCGAGAGCGAAACCTGGAAGGAATCGGAGACGCCGGTCCGCTATCTTCCGCTCCAGGCGGAGCCCGGGGACTTTGCATTTTTCATGGGCAACGAGGCCATCGACCTGCGCTACGAGGAGACGAACTACATGATCGTTCAGCACAACGCCATCTTGGCCCTCATGCGCGGTAACGATACGCCCGAGGAAGAGCCATCGGATACGACGATCGACGACCTGGAGGATCTCTGGGACGATGACGAATGACGGAGGCCCCGGAAAACGGTTCAGGACTGTCCCTCCAGATGTCCCCTCGCTGGAGGAGTTGTGGTTGCTGTGACGAGCGAAACGTGATGCGTGAAACGTGACCTTTGAGTCTTGATCACGACACGCGCATCACTCCTCACGCATCACGACGACATCCCTTCAGCGGCTGTTCTCGGGGACGTGCATTGCCGCACCACCGAGCCGGGACGTTCAGCCCGCTTCCCACCAGTCCCCCTCGTTCTCGACCGGTTCCGGCACAGACGTTCGGTCGGCGCGGGCCTTCTCCTCTTCGCGCGTCGGCGTGGGTGGCCCGTCGGCCCGGTCCGGCAGCGCATCCAGTCGGAGAAGGTAGCGCACGTACCGCCCGATGGAGAGCGAGGGCATTTCGTTGAGGCGTTCTTCGACCCGCTCGCGCTCAGTCCGTTGCGTCTCGATCTTCTCGCGCGTCCGGGCCCGTCGTGCCTCAAGGTCGTCGATGCGATGCTCCACGTAGCGCTGAAGTCGCCGCTCCTGCGCCGGGGAAAGATCGTCGGGCACCTCGTCGCTATACTTCTCCTCCAGGGCGGCCCGCCACATCTTGAGCCGAGCCCGTGCCCGGTCGCTGATGCGCTGGACGGACGTGATGGCGTCCGGCGTTAGCTCGGAGGCGGTGCGGATGCCGGCGGCCTTGAGGCGGACGACGTGCTTGTGGGTGAGCCCGTCCACCTCCCGCACCTCGCCGATGAAGTGGTGCTTCAGGCAGTCGTGCAGGGCGGTCTCCTGCACCTCTCGGAGCCGTTCCTCGCGCCGCGCAGCCATGGATGTGCGCAACTCCTCCTGCTTCTCCCGGAGGCTTTCCACCTCGCGCTCGAGGTCCCGAATCGCCGCCGTGAAGCGCTCGGCCTCCTGCTCCAGGCGGCGCCGACGACGGATGTGCGAGAGGCGCCGGTAGCGGGTTCCCACCAGTCCCCCCACGACGCCCGTCGCCACGAGGAGGAGCGCCAGCGCCCCGAACGGCCATCCTGCCGCAGCTAGCGCACCCGCCACGCCCCCCGTTCCGATGGCCCCAGGCAGAAACGCACGAGCGAAGGCGTCGCGCTCTTCGGCGTCGCGCCCCGACCGGGAGGCCGCCCGCGAGACCGTCCGGCGCAGGGTTGAGCCCCCCTCCCGCACCGCCGCGAGGGACGGCACATCCCCCGGCTCCACGTAGCACGCCGTCCGCAGCGCGTCCGCGAGGTCCCTCAGGGGCTCAGTCTCCAGGAGGACGTTGAAGAGGGGCGACTCTTCGGGGGCGTAGAAGTCGGCGTCG
>PXSY01000179.1 GCA_003023125.1 Bacteroidetes bacterium QH_10_64_19 | reverse complement strand
CTCGCCCGGCTTGTCTCGCTCTCACAGGCCGTGCCGGAGGAAGAGACCGAGGGCGAACCGGAGGCGTCCTCCGTGCTCGCCCAACTGGGCCGCTGGGGGATGGAGGTGTACGAGGAGACCCTTAACGTTGTCACCTTTACCGGCCAGACCGTTCAGAGCGTCGGCGCCCTCCTGACGGGCCGAAGCCAGATGCGCTGGCGTACGTTCGGCATCGCCCTGCAGTCGAGCACCACGTCGGCCCTCGCCATCGTCACCATCATCAGCCTGCTGGTGGGACTCATCATCTCGTTTCTGGGCGCCGTCGTGCTCCGTCGGTTTGGGGCCGACTACTTCGTGTCCTACCTCGTCAGCTACGGCATGCTGCGCGAAATGGGCGCCCTGATGACCGCCATCATCATGACCGGACGGACGGGCGCCGCGTTCGCCGCCGAGCTTGGCAGCATGAAGGTAGGGGAGGAAATCGACGCCCTGGAGACCTTCGGCATTTCGCCGATCGACTTTCTCGTGACCCCGCGCGTCCTGGCGGTCATACTCGCGTTGCCACTGCTCACGATCTACGCCGACGTGCTGGGGATCCTCGGCGGAATGTCCGTGGCCGTGACCATGCTGGACCTATCGGTCACGCAGTTCTTTACGGGGCTTCTGGAGCCGGTCGTGCTGAGCGACGCCCTCGTCGGTCTCTTCAAGGCGGTCGTGTATGGCAGCATCATCGGGGTGGCCGGGTGCATGCGGGGCCTGCAGACGGGCGACGACGCCTCGGCGGTGGGCAATGCCACGACCTCCGCCGTGGTGACCGGCATCATCCTCATCGTCCTCGCCAACGCCGTCATCGACTGGGGCGCCGCCCTTCTCCAAGTCTGATACGAATGGGGGTGCGGACGTATGGATGGGGGGGCAGACACGCCAGCCTCCCTCTACGCCTCCGCGCTTCCCTACCTCCGCGCTTCCACACGTCCATCCCTCCGCACTTTCCCCACAATCGCCGTGTCGTCCCAAGATGAGCCTGCCATCTCGGTGGAGAATCTGACCCTTGCGTTCGGGGACTTCGTCGTGATGCGGGACCTCACCTTCGACATCCAGCAGGGCGAGATTTTTGTCATCATGGGCGGGAGCGGATCCGGAAAAAGCACGCTCCTGAAGCACCTGATCGGGCTGTTGCACCCCTCAGAGGGGAACATCCGCGTGGGGGGGCAGGACCTCTGGGCGATGGACGAGGCGGAGCGCTCGGCCATGCTCCGGGAGATCGGCATCCTCTACCAGGAGGACGCCCTCTGGAGCACCATGACCCTCGCCGAGAACGTGGCGCTGCCGCTCGAAGAGCATACCTCGCTCGCCGACGCGGACATCGAGCGGATCGTGTCGCTTAAGCTGGCGCTCGTGGGCCTCCGCGGCTTCGAGGACTTCCGGCCGCACGAGATCAGCGGCGGCATGCAGAAGCGCGCGGCCCTGGCCCGGGCCATTGCACTCGACCCCGACATGTTGTTTTTTGACGAGCCCACGTCGGGCCTCGACCCGGTCAGCGCACGGCGCCTCGACGACCTCATCTTACAACTGCGCGACAGCCTCGGCACCACCATCGTGGTGGTCACCCACGACCTCGAAAGCATCTTTACGATTGCCAACCGCGCGCTGTACCTGGACATCGAGACCAAGACGATGACCGCCCTCGGGGCCCCCGAGGCCCTGCGGAGCAATCCGCCCAACAAACGCGTGAAGCAATTTCTAACCCGCACCCTCGATGCAGAGTAGCCACGGGGGACTCTCTTTCACTCCAGCGGTTGCCTCATGAGCCAACGCGTCAACCCGACTCTTATCGGCCTCTTCGTCGTCGGCGCCATTGCGCTCGCCATCGCCGGCGTGGCGGCCCTCGGCTCCGGATACCTGTTTCAGTCGCGGACGACGTTTATCAGCTACTTCGACGAGTCGGTTGACGGCCTCGACGTGGGCGCACCGGTTAAATTCAAGGGTGTGCCCATCGGCGAGGTGACCGACGTGAAGCTGCGTGTCAACATCGACGACGAGACGTTTCAGGTGCCGGTGCAGTACGCCATCAACCTCGACCCGGTGACGGACACCACGGGCGCGCCGCTCAACCTGAACGATCCAGAGTGGCTCCGCGAGCAAATCGAGAATGGGCTTCGGGCGCAACTACAGCTCGAAAGCATCGTCACCGGCAAGCTGTACGTGGAGCTTACGTACGTGTCGGAGCCGACCTCGGCCGTCCGGGCAACAGGGCGCTCCCCCCACCTCGAAATCCCGGCCGAGCTCTCCCCGCTGGCCAAGATCGGGGAAGGCGCCTCCGGCCTCATGACGGACCTGCGCCAGTTCGACGTCACTCAGATCAACGAGAATCTCGTCTCATTTCTCGTGAACGCCAACGATAAGCTTGAAAAGCTTGAGGTCGAAGAGATCAACCGGTCGATTCTCACCACGGTCGAATCGGTGCGGACGGTGGTCGAGTCGGACGAGGTGCGCGCTACGCTCCGGGATCTGCCGAAGGCGACGGACGAGCTCCGCACGACGATCAGCGACGCACAGCAACTCGTCAAGCGGTTCGACGAGGGCGTGGACCCGACGGCCGACGAGTTGAAGGAGACCAGCCGGGAGCTCCGTACCACCCTGCAACGCATGCAGGGCACGATGAAAGAGATCGATCAGACCCTCTCCACAGATTCCGGCATTGGGTATCAGATGGAGGAAGCCCTATCGAACCTCTCTGAGGCCACCGAGGCCCTCCGCGTGCTCGTGCAGTCCCTGGAGCGCAATCCGGGCATGTTCCTTCGGGGCCGCGAAGAACCTCCCCCTCCGAACCAGCAGCCGTAGTGGCATGGTGTATTCCTGCGTCTCCACATCTCTTATTCGCCAGATTGGGCTCTGGGCCGTCGCGCTCGGCCTGCTGGCCCTATCCGTGGCCGGTTGCGTGCGCCTGCTGGAGCCGCGCGCGAGCGACGCGACCTACTACCTCCTCGACCGCGCTCAGCAGACGGATGCGAGCACCCCGGACACCCCCGCCTGACGGTAGGTCTGCGCGAACCCCGCCTGGCCTCGTACCTCGACCCCACGCGCATTGTCACCCGTCGCGGGCCCCACCGGATCGACTTTGCCGAGTTCCACCGGTGGGGCGAAGATCTAGACCGCGGCATCAATCGCACCGTTGCTCAGAACTTGGAGGCCCGCTCCGACATCCGCTCCGTGGAGGCTGTTCCCTGGCCGGAGGGGTCGACCTTCGACTACGTCGTAGAGCTGCACGTCCTCCGCTTCGAGGGCGTCG
>PXSY01000178.1 GCA_003023125.1 Bacteroidetes bacterium QH_10_64_19 | reverse complement strand
GCGGGTCAGTTCCGGGGTCGGCCCGTCGTCGAACGTGAGATACGCCGTTCGGGCCTGTGCGTCGACCCGCCAAAGCATGTCGGGAAAGAAGCGCCGGAACGGACGAGGGCCATACGTGGCGAGGTAGGGAATGAGAAAGCGCATCGCTGACGTCTGGGCGTGTTGGTGGTCTGGTGGGGGGATTGAGCGTACAAGCGGTGCTAGAACTCACGCATCACGAGTCATGCATCACGAGTCATGCAATTGCTCGACCAGGGCCCACACTCCGGCGATGGGCATGGCGAGTACCAGCATCAGTTCGCTTGGCACGATGGAGCGAAGCAGGTCGCGCTGGCCGTAGAGCTTGGCGGCGGGAAGCGTGAGGAGCACGTCGGCCCCCATCTTGCCGACGAGGGCAAGGAGGGGCGGCTGCCGCCCCGCCGGACGGGCGACGGCCACGACGCTACAGGCGAGGAGCACGGTGTGCAGGAGCCAGAGGCCCACGGCCCGTCCCCGGACAATCCAGGAAGAGTCTCGGGATGATCGGGCAAGCCTCCGTGCCTGCGTCCGAGTGTATTCGACGAACGAGGAGACCGGGGACTGCCGTGCGATCGCGTCCGGATCGGGAGCGTAGAGCGTGGAGGCGTCCGGCGGAGCGGTTCGGAGGAAACCCGCTCTGCCGTCCTGCTCGGAGGGGAGCGAGGCCGGCCGGAGGGCTCGGTTCTGCGTGCCCGGGCCGAGGGGGAGGCCGAACTGCGACAGCCCACCGGACAGGGCCTGGCGACCGACATGCTGGAGGGCCTGGAGACGGGGCAGAAAGAGATCCTCGTGCTCGATCACCGTGGGCCCGACGACCATCGGAGTGTCGGCGGTGCAGGGCCGAACCATGACCCGAATCCACGGAGGCGACACAGTGCTGCCGGGGGGAAGCGTGAGGACGACATCGCCACGGGCCGCGTCAAGGGCTGTTTCCAGTGCGCGCTCGTCCAGATCTCGCGCCTCCACAGATACACGACGGACGCTCAGGTCGCCATGCTCATTTCCGAAGGAGGACTCGACAGAACCCGAGGGCAGGAGCAAAACGTCGAGCCGGTCTGGGGGATAGTCGCATGCCTGAAGGGCCTGCATCGTGGCCTCCGGGGACTCTGTGGAGACGGGGACCACGACCGACACCGAGGGCCAGTCCAGGGGCGGGGACGGCGCCGGCTGTCGACGGGACTGAAGAAAGCCCCCCCACGCTGCCCCCGCCAGAACAACGTAGAGCCCCACGAGGATGACGAGAAGACCAACGACGGCGGTGGGCATGGACAGGGCGAACATCCGTCAGTAAGGAGATCGAGGCGCCCCCAACGATCCGCAGCGTTCCTTCGGGCGGGAGGGCAGCCGATGGGGACACGAACGCCGGCAAAAACGCCATCGGAATCAGTATCAGAATCCTTCTGATGGGGCGGCCGGATCCCGAACGCTGCAACGCAACGCCCAGAATGTCCAGTGTTTGCGAGAGCAACGGTTTTCCCCCGCCTGCCGGGGTCGTCTTCGTCTGAACCGACTCAGGAGGCCCGAATGGAATCAGGGGCGACGAAGCTGGTGGTGGGATGAGCGCAGGGCCTGAAGGTCCTGATTGAGGGTGAAACGAACGGCCGTGACCCCCTCCGGACTGACTCCAACCGCAAGGTCGAGCGACGGCGTCTTTCGGAACGAAAGGCCGACGTGCATCCCCACGGATGCGGCAGGGCGGAGGGGGACTGACGATGGATCGATGGTGGGAGATTCCTCGAACGTTAGGTCCGCGGCGGCGTCGGAGAACACGTCGTCGTACACACTGGCGGCGTGAACCCCGAGGTGTCCGTCCAGGCGAATCAGATTCAAGAGGGGCCGAGCGATCGGGAAGCGGTACAGTACGCTACCTACGAGCCGGTCCGAATCCACGAACCGGTGCCGTGCCCATCCGGGAACCCGGGCGCCGCCGAGGGTTGGACGCAGGAAGTAGGGCACCGAGGCCTGGCCCCGGGCTACGGTGTGGGTCAGCGACAGTCGCCCCACGAGATGATGAGCGCCGCTGAGAGGCACGTGCCCGGTCGTGGAGAGGTGCAGTTGATCGAACCGGATGAACGAGGAGGTAACGCCGATGTGTCGAACCCACCCGGCGTTGAGACGAAGGCCCCGAGACGAGCGGGGTCCCTGTGGGCGAGTGTCGTACTGGATGTCGACCCCTGGGGCGGGCACACGATCGACCCGATGGGCGGAGAGCCCGAGGTGCGGCTGCACGAGCAGGCGCTGGTCGAGCAGGTGCTGGCCGGTGCGCAGACGGATCTGCAGGGCGGAGCGTTCGATGGATTGCCGGGCATCGGCGGACGAGCCGGGCCCGAGTCCGTAGAACCAGTCCCGGTTTGTGTGGAGGCCGCGGGCACTGACCAGCACGTATTGGCGGGCCCGATCCGGATTGGCACTGGCCCAGGCGGCGGTGACCACCTGCTCGTGCCGGGCCGGGGCGGCCGTCAGGAGCCCCTGTGCGTGACGGCGGCCGAGGTGGTGTACCACGAGCCCAGCCCCGACCCCCGCACCCACCCGCGGACTCCATGTGTCGAGCGGATAGAGCCGGACGTTGAGGCCGAGATCTTCGGGGGCGCCCGGAAAGCCGACCTGTGCGGCCGCGGGAGCGCTCAGCACGCCGAGCATCGCTCCGACCAGAACGAGAAGCCGCAGGGGGACGACGCGGTTCGGCCGACCTTTGGAGACAGGAGAGGAGGTCACCGCGCGATCCATGTGCATGAGTGAAGATCATCGCCTATGTTGAAAACGAAAACAGGCCGCCGCCCGACTGCGGCCCGGATGTTTCAGTGTAACTGGTTCCCGTCGTACAATCATCGAAAACTGTATGCGAATCCTTGTGATTGGGAGCGGAGGGCGCGAGCATGCCCTCGTCGCGTCCCTCGCCCAGAGTGACCACGTCTCCGCCCTGTTCGCCGCCCCCGGCAATCCGGGGACTGCCCAGGAGGCAGCCCCTCGTGGACGGCATCGTCGACCGGTTCGAGGCCGAAGGGCTGTCCATCGTCGGTCCGCCCCAGGCGGCGGCGCGACTGGAGGGCAGCAAGGCCTTCGCCGACCAGTTCATGGCCCGGCACGACATCCCGACGGCGTCGTTCCGGGTGTTCGAGGCCGAGGACTACGACGAGGCTTCGGCCTACCTCGACGAGGTGGGCGCCCCGATCGTGGTCAAGGCGGATGGGCTGGCGGCGGGCAAAGGATCGTTCGTCTGTTCCACCCTCGCCGAGGCGCACGACGCGCTCGACCAGATCGTGCAGGAGCGCGCCTTCGGGGCTGCGGGCGACCGGGTCGTGATCGAGGAAAGGATGGAGGGTGAGGAGGTGAGCGTCCTGGCCCTTACCGACGGTGCGCACTACGTGCTCCTGCCCCCGTCGCAGGACCACAAGCCCATCGGGGAGGGCGGAACGGGCCCCAACACCGGCGGCATGGGGGCCTTCGCTCCCGCGCCCATCGTCGACGGGTCTCTACTCACGCGCATCTGCCGCGAGATCGTGGAGCCCACCCTTCAGGGCATGCAGGAAGAGGGAACGCCGTATCGCGGGGTGCTGTACTGTGGCCTGATGATTACGGAGGAGGGGCCGAAGGTCGTAGAATACAACTGTCGCCTCGGCGACCCGGAGGCGCAGGTCGTCCTTCCCCTCGTGGAGTCGGACCTGGTCGATGTCTTCCAGAATCTTGCCGACGGCGACCTGCGGGGCGCACAGCTCCGAACGTCTCCCGGCGCCGCGGCCTGCGTCGTGCTTGCGTCGGACGGCTATCCCGTCGAGTACGAGACCGGGGTCGAAATCACTGGCATCGAGGCGGCGGAGCGACTGAAGAACGTGTCGGTCCTCCACGCCGGGACGCGGCGCACCGACGCGGGCACGCTCGTGACCGATGGCGGGCGGGTCCTCGGGGTGACGGCCCTCGGTCCCGACCTGCCCACGGCCCTCGATCGTGCCTACGAGGGCGTCGATCACATCCAGTTTGACGGCCAAACCCTCCGCCGCGACATCGGTGAAAAAGGGCTCGCCCACCTGGAGGACGCGTAACGCCCTGCTGCCCATTCCGTCCGCCCGCTACTCATGATTGTCAGAAGTCTTCTTCTTTTCGTCCTCGGAGGCGGCCTCGGCCTGACCGGAGTTGTGCCTGGAGGGCAGGCGCAGGCGCCGGAAGGGACGGCGGCGGCGTGGACGACGCTTGCGCGCTACGAAGATGCACAGGCCCTGGCGGCCGATCCACGGGGGCGGCTGTATGTGGCCGATGCGGGCCGCGATGTCGTCGAGATTCTCGATGCTGAGGGGACGCCACAGGACATGATCGGCGGGTCCGGCACGCGGGCAGGGGAGTTCGACGTGCCGTCCGACGTGGATCCGACGAACGGGCAGCTTCTTCTCGTGGCCGACACCTACAACGGGCGGCTCCAGCGCTTTTCGGAGGAGGGGCAGTATCTGGAATCTCTCGCGATTGGCAGACCGAATCGGCGGACCGGAGACGGATGGCGCTTCGAAAACCGCCGAGAAGGCGATCCCGTTCGGGGCGACGGGCGTCCCATTGCCGTGGCTCGGGATGATGACCAGTCGATTTTTATTCTCGACGAGCGCGGCCAACAGCTGCTGAAGTGGACGGACCTTGGAGCTGCAGAACGGATTGTGGGCGGAGGGGCGCGATTGCAGGATCCTGTCGCCCTGGCGATTGGCGACGCCCAACAGCTCTACGTGGCCGACGCCGGGCAGGACGCAGTGCTCGTCTACGACTGCTTCGGCACTTTTCGTCGGCGCGTGCCGGTCCCACCACTTCCGAACGTGCAGGCGCTTGTCGTTCACCGCGGGCGCCTCCACATCGTTTCTGCCGACACCGTCCGAATCTGGGACCGATCGGATGCCCAAATGACCGAGCATTCGGTCGATCTTCCCAAGCCCCTTGTGGACGTCGCCCGCTCCGACGGCGACGTGTACGTGCTCACGGAATCCCGTCTTCTTCGGAAGCACGGATGGTAGTGCGGTCGGGGGCGATCCGAACGGCCGGTTCTGAAGGACGCGTGGAACGGCGTTTGACCTCGATATTGTGAGATACGTCGGATCGTCCGGTCAGGGGATGTGTTGGTGCATCCCCTGCGTTCCCCCAGCCAGGTTTGTCAGGCATTCTACTTCTGTGTCTCACGCTGCGCCAATCGTTCGAGTCCTGCTCCTGTGCGGGATGGGCGGGCTGCTTGTGATTGCTCCGGGGCGGGCACAGGACACCACCCGTGTGCTGACGGATCCGGACCGTCACCGCGACACGATCGACACGTTTCAGCCGCAGCCCTACGAACTGCGGCCGTTCGTCCTGCCGGGGAGCGAAGAGATTCACGTGGGTCCTACGCAACTCGACACGTCCGAGTACCGGCTCGATGCGCGGACGGGGCGCCTCTGGGTGCGTCGCGAAGATCTCCTCGGCGCCCGGGATACGCTCTTTGCGAGCTACCGCACGTATCCGTTTGCGTTCGAGGATGTGTATCGTCGCCGGGCTCCCGGCACGAGGGCCGCGGGGGACTCGGCCACTGTGGCGGTCGTCGAAGAAGAGAGCGACAGTACCAGGGGGTTTGACCCGTTCGAGGGAATTGACCTCCAGCGGAGCGGCTCCATCTCGCGGGGCGTCGTGGGGGGCACGCAGCGCGACGTGACTGTCGAGTCGGGCCTTCGGCTGCAACTACAGGGCGAGGTGGCCGACAGCGTGTTCGTCCGCGCCCTGCTGACCGACGAGAATACGCCGATTCAGCCAGAGGGCACTACGCAGCGGCTCCAGGATTTTGACCGCGTGTTTTTGGAAGCGGACGCCCCGCAGGGCCGGGCACGTCTTGGCGACGTGGACATTGACCTGAATGGGGGGACCTTCGGGCACTTCACGCAAAAGGTTCAAGGGGTGGCGCTCGAGAGTGAAGGACTCGGACGCAGTGTCGGACTGACCGACGGGGACGCCACGGCCTTCGGGGCGGTGAGTCGGGGACAGTTCCGGACGCAGGACATCGAGCCCGACGACGGGGTGCAGGGGCCGTACCGGCTCCGGGGCAACAACGGGGAGGAGGCCATCATCGTCATTGCGGGGTCCGAGCGCGTCTATCTCGATGGAGAACGCCTCACGCGGGGCCAGACGGAAGATTATGTCATCGACTACACGCAGGCGGAAATCACCTTTACGCCGGACCGGCTCATCACCGACGATCGGCGCATCACCGTCGAGTTTCAGTATTCGACGACGCAGTTCAC
>PXSY01000177.1 GCA_003023125.1 Bacteroidetes bacterium QH_10_64_19 | reverse complement strand
TCGCCACAGGCGTCCTGATTGGGAAAGCGACCGAGTACTACACCTCGGAGTATGCGCCGGTGAAGCAGATTGCGGAGTCGGCCAAGACAGGGGCTGCGACGACCCTCATCGAGGGACTCGGGACGGGCATGCTCAGTACGGTGGTGCCCGCCCTGGCAGTCGCAGTAGCGACGCTCCTGGCACACTATCTGGGCGGTCTCTTCGGCATTGCGCTCGCCTCCCTCGGCATGTTGCTCACGCTCGGCGTGGTGCTGTCGACCGACGCCTACGGGCCGATTACCGACAACGCGCAGGGCATCTCGGAGATGGCCGACCTCGGTCAAGACGTACGAGAGCGCTGTGAGGCGCTTGACTCAGCCGGCAACACGACCGCCGCCATCGGCAAGGGCTTTGCCATTGGCTCCGCGGCACTGGCGGCCCTCGCGTGGTTGGCCACATACTTTTCGGAGGCGGCCGCACAGGACCTGTTGTCGCTAGAGGCAGGAGTCAACCTCATGAGTCCCGCTGTACTGGTGGGACTTCTCCTCGGCGCAATGCTCACGTTTTATCTTTCCTCGGTCGGAATACACGCCATCAGCCGGGGGGGAGCGGCTGTGGTCGCTGAAGTACGACGTCAGTTCGCCGAGATCGACGGCGTGCGCAGCGGCGATACGAAGCCGGACTATGCCCGGTGTGTGGAAATTACGACGGAAGCAGCCCTGCGTGAGATGATGCTGCCGGGCATTGTAGTCCTGCTTGCACCGGTTTTGGTCGGGGTCCTGCCGGGCCTCGGGGGGGAAGCACTGGCAGGACTGCTCGCAGGCGTGCTGATAAGCGGCTTCTTGATGGCCATCTTCATGTCGAACGCCGGAGGGGCCTGGGACAACGCCAAGAAATACATCGAGTCTGGCGTGCACGGCGGTAAGGGCGGCGAGGCGCACAAGGCCTCGGTCGTCGGCGATACCGTGGGTGACCCGCTGAAAGACACGGCCGGGCCTTCGCTCAACGTACTCATCAAGCTGATGGGCAAGGTGGCCGTGATTTTCCTGCCTCTGTTCGCCTACTTCCTGGGATAGCGAGCCTCCACACGACGCCCTGGTCCTGGCTGGGCTGGTTCCCCAGTCGGGATTTTTATTTTGGCGCACAGGTGACGGGTGCACCGTGTCCGACGCATCAGTTGAATTGGTTCATTGCCGTATCCAGGTCTGCGTGAGCCACCGTGAGGACGGCCTTCCTCGCATCCTCCAGTGCCGACCGCGCTGCCGACGCCTGCTCATCGGTGAACGGGGAAAGCACGTAGTCGGATTGTCGGCCTTCGGGAAAGTCATCGCCAATGCCCACGCGGAGCCGCGGAAACTCGGTGGTGCCCAGCCGCTGGGCGACATGCGCGAGTCCGTTGTGTCCACCGCTGCTCCCGGACGGGCGCAGGCGAATGGTGCCGACGGGGAGGTGAAGGTCGTCGACAACGATCAAGAGATCGTCGAGGGCCAGGTCGTACTGCTCTTGGAGCGATGCGACCGGTCCTCCGCTCCGGTTCATGTAACTCAGAGGAACGGCGAGTCCCACCTTGGTGCCGTCGTCCCGGCCCCAGCCCACGAGAGCGTTCGTCTCGTGCTCGAAAGACACGTCCAGCTGGTCGGCCAGGGCCTCCAGGACCTGATGGCCGACGTTGTGACGGGTATCTTCGTACTCGGCACCGGGATTGCCGAGACCGATGGCGAGTAAGGACGGGGAGGACATGTGCGGAATCCAGTCGTGCAAAAGTAAAGGGCGGCCGAGTGGGCCGCCCTCAAGGGGGAGTTGCGAGTCTGTAGGTGCGACCAGGCAAAAGGCGGCCCGATGCGCTCCTACTGATAGTCTTGGTAGTCCTGTTCGCCCTCGTCGCCCTCCGGTGGGCCTTCGCCCTCGACCTCTTCGCCTTCTTCCGTGTCGACCGCCTCGCCTTCTTCGGCGATCTCTTCCTCGGTGAGTTCTTCTTCCTCTTCCTCGGTGGTCGGCGTGGCCTCGATCTGCGGAACCACGACCGTCACGAGCGTCTGGGCCCGAGGCGTATTGATCTCATAGTCGAACTCAAGATCGTACACGTGAATCGAGTCGCCAATGGCCAGGTCGGAAATGTCGACCTCGATCTGGGAGGGAATGTTTTCGGGCAGGACCGAGATCGAGAGTTCTCGCGCAATCTGCTGCGTATCGCCGCCGTTTTGTTGGCCAACGGGAACACCGGTATACGCGATGGGCACCGTCAGCGTGACCTCTTCGCCCTCTTCGAGCGCCTGGAAGTCAGCGTGGATGGGACGGTCTGTAAGCGGATGGAGGTCGTAGTCCTTGAGAATGCAGTGTCGGGTGGTGCCGTTCACCTGCACGTCCGCCACTGGGGCCGTCCGCCGGTAGATGAGCTTGTTCATGGCCCCGATCGGGATCTTCAGCGGGGTCGACTCGACAGTCTTCCCGTACAAGACGCACGGAACGCGGTCGTTGTTGCGGATGTCGCGGGCAGCCTTTGAGCCGGTCTCACGCGGCTCGGCTTCGATGACAGGGGCGTCCATGACGAAATACTCGTTCCGATGAAAAGGCGCGACGGCAATACAAAAGACGATCGGCAAACCGACCACCTCTGTGTGCGAAAGCACTCCTAAAATGGCCGTACGTTGAGGTTCCGCCCCCCACTGTCAACTCAAGCAAACCCGCTGTCGATTCAAGCAAAATAGACGCTTGAGGCCGTGTTTCGCGCGTATCCTTGCCGACGGAACTGCGCAATACGCACTACGCAATACGATACGCAATACGACCAGACCCCTATCCTGACTCCTACCGCTCGCGCTAGAAGACAGTGCCCTCTACGAATCCGTAAACAACGTCGAAACAGACCGGTCGGTGTAGATGTGACGGATGGCTTTCGCAAACAGGTTTGAGACGCTTACGACGTCAATCGAGTCCGACGGCCGTTTGATCGGAATTGTGTCGGTGATGATGAGCCGTTCGAGGGGAGAGTCCTCAATGCGATCGTAGGCTGGACCGGAGAGAAGGCCGTGCGTACAGGCCGCCATGATGTTCAGCGCCCCCCGATCGCGGAGGGCACTGGCGGCGCGCGTAAGCGTCCCGGCCGTGTCGACGATGTCGTCGATGATGAGGACGTTTTTCCCCTCCACGTCGCCGATCACATTCATCACCTGAGCCTCATTCTGGCGAGGACGGCGCTTGTCCACCAGGGCAAGGTTCACCCCCAGGCGTTCGGCGTACGAGCGGGCCATTTTCAATCCGCCCACGTCCGGCGCCAGCACCACGAAGTTCTCCAGGTCCAGTTCGCGCACGTGATCGATGAGGACGGTAGAGCCGTACAAATGGTCGACCGGTACGTCGAAGAAGCCCTGAATCTGGGAGGCGTGCAGCTCCATCGTGAGGATGCGGTCAACGCCCGCGGAGGTCAGCATGTTGGCCATCAGCTTGGCCGCAATGGAGACGCGCGGCTGGTCCTTCCGCTCCTGCCGGGCGTAGCCGAAGTACGGAATGACGGCCGTCACGCGCTCCGCCGAGGCCCGCTTTGCGGCGTCAATCAGAAGGAGCAGTTCCATCCAATTATCGGCCGTGGGATGAGTGCTCTGGATGATAAACAGATCGGCCCCCCGGATGGACTCCTCGAAGTGGACGTAGATCTCCCCGTCAGCAAAGTCGCGGATGGTGAGGTCTCCAAGCGTCGTGCCGTACGCTTCGGCAATTTTTTGGGCTAGGGCCGGGTTCGAGCGGCCCCCAAAGATGGCAACGCGGGTGTCATTGCTCGGAGCGCGCATGGGGAGGGACGGAGCCGGGGACGGGGCGCTGGGGGATGGGGAGAAGGATGCTGCCCGGGGTGGATTCGAACCACCACTAACGGCTCCAAAGGCCGCTGTCCTGCCATTAGACGACCGGGCAGTCTGCTGGTACGAAAAATCTCCGCCTCTGGACGTAGGGTAGAAGACGACTCCAATATTCCCAACGAGTGTCAGGGGGTTCAGTTCATGAAGAGAGTCTGAGGAGCAGAACGGCGTTTCCTCCTACCAGAGCTCCTCCTACCAGCGCCGAAATTTGTGCTGCTGCTGATCCCCCAGGTGTGGAATGACCGAGGAGCCGACGCCAGTCGCGGATGGGGGGCGGACACCCCAAACCATCGATGTGCCAATCCGCCACACACCTCGCCCGTGGCGTCCGGGGCGACGTCGGATGAGACCCGTCACCCTCCCCCGACTGCCCGCAGGAGAAGCCACGCGTACAGCGCCTCGGCGGCGAGCGCCGGCAGCAGGTACGCAAAATGGTAGCGCGAGATCCCATTCCTCGTGTCGTACACCCCGAAGTCCCGCCCAAGACTGAGTAGGGGCACGAGTCCGATGACGACGTAGAGGCCCAGGTCCCAGAGCGGATACCACGCGTCCGTGTGTCCATCGGTCGGGCGATGGACGGCGCGCACCTGTCCGAAGAGAGGCGTCCGGACGACGCGGAGGGTATCGTTGCCTGCGAGGCGGCGTCCGAACGCAGTGCTCACCGAGAGGGTGCCTGCGCAGCCGGGGCGGGTGGTAAACAAGAGGGTTTGGCCGGCGTCCTCGCGCTGCTCGAGGCAGTCCGGGCGATTCGGCCAGCCCACCGACACGTCAATGCCATTTGGGGCCATCCACTGAGCGTTCACGGCGCGGCGGTACACCAGGCCCTGCTCCGTCGTTCCGGGCAACACGGCGTCCGCGGCCAGGAGCAGGCTTAGCACCACGGTCGGCACCGCCAGCGTGCGAATGCCGCGGATGATCCATCGGGCAAACTGGCGCTGTCCCAGTGCGCCGTCGTACCGACGGCCTCGATTCCGTGGGTCGCGCGTCGTCATGACTCGGGGACGCCTCCGGAAGACGACGGGGCCTCCTGATCGAGGTGCACGACCGCAGCCTCTGTGGCCCGGCCGTCGTCGATGGTGAGGCGGAGACACGTCTTCTGCTGGTGGAGCCCCTGTTTGCCGGCGGCCCCGGGATTGACGAACAGCATGTCGTTGAGGGATGCCACCCGCTCGACCTGCAGAATGTGGCTGTGCCCACACACCAGCATGTCGGGCGGATTGGCCGCCAGACGTTCGCCCATGCCCTGCTGCCAGCGACCGGGCCGCCCGGCGATATGGGTCATCCACACGTCGAGCCCCTCCACCGTCCACCGTTGGTGCTCCCCCAGGCGCTCGCGGATCGACGCGTCGTCAACGTTGCCCCACACTGCCGTGACCGGAGCCACGGCGTCCAGCCCGTCCAGAATGGCGGGGTCGCCCACGTCCCCGGCATGCAGAATGTGATCCCCCCCCGCCAGGTCCTCCGGCAGATTCGGGTGAAAGTAGCCGTGGGTGTCCGACAGGATGCCGAGTTTCGTCACGAGAGACTGCCGTGTCAGATGTGAGGGTTAGGTGGGGGGCAAGCGTCTCGCTCACCGTCTGAACCGGAACGTGATGCGTGAGGCGTGATGCGTGACCGATCTCCACGGCGAGGGTCATGTCACGAATCACATTTCACGCTTCACAGCGCTCCACGCATCCCACCAAAAGGCACTACGACCAGCATCAAGCCCAGTGTGGACGGAAGACCTCCGCGGGCAAGGGGCCTGCTCTCCTACAGCGCAGCGGTCTCGCCGGCCCCGAAAACACGCGTCTCGTAGCCCTCCTCCTCGAAGGAGTTCTCGAAGGCGTCAAGGTTTGTCTCAAGGGGCGGGAAGGTGTCGTAGTGCAGCGGGATCACTAGGTCCGGCTCCACCATATCGGCGGCGTGCAGGGCGCCGTAAATGTCCATGGTGAAGACGTTGCCAATGGGGGCCAGCATGACGTCGACATCTCGGAGATCGCTCACCCACTGCATTTCCGCGAAGGGGGCGGTGTCTCCGGTGTTATAGATCACGTCGTCCCCCAGTTCGAGGACGAAACCGTTTGGCACGCCCCCGTAGGTGCCGTCGGGAAAGGAGGAACTGTGGCGGGCGTGGGTCGACTCCACCAGACCCCAGTCAAATTCCTTGTATCCGCCCTCATTGAGCGGCTGGATGGCGTCGTGATCGTAGTTTTGCTGGACGTACTGCGTAATCTCGAAGTTGCTGATGACGAGCGGGTCGCTGTTGTTCAGTACCGCCTCGGTATCCGAGAAGTGGTCGAAGTGAGCGTGGGTGATCAGTAGGACGTCGGGATCCAGGGTGCTTGGATCCGTTTCGGTGTGCGGGTTTTCGGCAAAGAAGGGATCAAAGAGGAGGGTTACGTCCTCGGTATCGATCTGGAATGTAGAGTGCCCGAAGTACGTGAGATCCATAACGATCGGTGGCGTCTCGTTTGGTCAAAATAGCGGAAGTCATCCGCGCGGTGGAACGGGCGTCGGCACCCGCCCTGTTTCACCGCGACACACGACCGAGCATCCGGTGCCGAGACCCCTCTCATTTGAGAAGAATCATGCGGTGCGACTGGATGCCCCGGGGCGTTTCGATCCGGGCGAAATAGGGACCGCTCGGAAGGTCGTTCGCGTCCAGGGTCTGTTCGTAGTAGCCGGGCTCGTGTACCGCGTCGGTCAAGGTGGTGATCTGTTTGCCGGAGAGGTCCCAGACCGTGAGGGTGATGGGCTGAGATTCCTCAACCCGATACGTAATCGTCGTCGAGGTCCGGAAGGGATTGGGGAAGTTGCCGATGAGGTCGACCGGGGGGGACGACGCGTCTTTCCCCCCGAGTCCAATCTTGATTGTTCGGGTGGTCCGTTCCGTCTCGGCATTCGGAGCAGTTTGCCGAACGCGGTAAAAAACGACGTTCTCCGGTACGTTCTCGTCGGTGTACGTGATCTCTTGGGTCCGCTCGGACGACGACGGGTCGGCGTCGAAGGGCGACAGGCGCTCGATTTCGGTAAAGGAGCGTCCGTTCAGGGACCGCTCGACGATGAAGGATCCCTGGTCGGTATCCTGGGCCGTCCAGCGGAGGGTCACCGACTCGTCGTCGGTGCTGGCCCGAAGACGCCGCAGGGGCGACCGAAAGTTGAGGCTGGCGGGGACCTGTTCTGCGCCCCGCAGGTCCTTAATGGGCTCGATGGGCGCCTTGCCGTCAAAGCCAAGGCGGAACGGGGCGTTTTGGGTATCCGTCCCTCGGTCGACGAACGGGCGTGTGCGCATGCGGCGAATCGTCGAGGTCGACCGCGCGGCTGGCCAAAACCGGACCTCATCGAGGCGACCGGTGTACAGTCGCTGATTGGCATCGTCAGCGATGGGCAGGGGACGTCGTCCGCCGAGGGCGACGGGGAGTTCTCCGGACATCGTCGGCAGGGCCTGCGGGCGAAGTGAGTCGGCCTTCGTTCCGTCGAGCAGCAGGCGGAGCCGAGGGACGGTTTCGTCGTACACGACGGCCACGTGGTGCCAGTCTCCATCGGCTACGGGGGTGTTCGTGCGCAGCGCCTCGTGGCGGCCCGACTGTCCGCAGTACATCCGGAGACGGCCACTCCGATCCACGGTGAACTCGAACGGGTACGCCGTGGTCTCTTCCCCCGTCCACGACGAGAGCGGCACCTCATTAAGTCCGCTGGTTCGCATCCAAAACTCGATGGTGTAGGACCGATCGCCGCTAGGGGCGAGGGACGCAGGGAGCCGGACCTGCAGAGCATCGTCGGCAGCGTCCAGGGACAGGGCGCGGTTCGTGCCGTCGGGCTGGGGGGGCGGTTCGAGCTCGACCCTGCGCGTGAGTCGATCCGCGTTGCGAAACCGGCGCTCACGGGACGTGTCGGGAGAGTTGGCGGTCTTGCTCAGCTCGAACGGCGTGAGGTGCCACCGGTGTGTGCCCGACTGCGGATCGGTCTGCACGCGGACGACAAGTTCGTGGGGGCCCTGAATGGAGGAGGCGGTCGTGAGAACCACCGTGTCGTCCGGCCTGGACCGATGTTGGACCGGCACTGGCTTCGTTCCGTACTGGAGAAGATGCACGTCCTCCACCGTCCAGTTGCGCGGGAGCTCCAGCAGGGCACCGTCGATCGGGGATCGCGGATCGAGGGTTTCGAATAGATTGACGACCGTTCCGGCGTGCCGAGTGGCGGCGGTCTCCGGCGTTGCCTGGGCATGCGACTGAGGAGGGGCACCTGCGACCCCCAGCGCGCAGAGGAGAACAATGAGACAGACGACGCGAGACATGATGGGGGAACTCCATTTGGGAAGGCCTGACAGGCACCGCCTGGATGGGGAACGGGTCGCGTGACCGCATCGTATTCGGCCCCGTTGACCTTCACGGATGAATCACGGGCACGCTGTGTCTTCGGTGAGGTCGACCAGTTATCGTGTTATCATAACGTCATGCTTCGTGGATCACAAGTGAAGGTAACATCGATTCCGAAATCCATGTCCGATCTTCCAGACGACTTAACGGACGTAGGAGTTCATCGTGGGAATCAGCCGCCGACCGAGACGGGACAGACTGTACGTTCGCCGGAGGGACCCGATCCGGGCGGCTCCGAGGCCCGACCGTCGCCTGCGCTGTTTCAACTCGTGCGGGCCTCGACCGAGCCTCGCCTCACTGTGCGTGCTCACTCGGCCCGGGCCGAGGTGGCGGCGCCGGAGGACGGCGAGGAGGTGGGAACGTATCGAACCCCCAATGCCCTCCGCGAGGCGCTCTCGGAGGTAGGGATTGCGGACACGGCGGCGGTCTTTGAAGACGCAGACGCGGACCGCGTGCTCGTGGACACCGACGTGACGCCCGAGCACACCTGGATCGGACAGCCGCGCTATCCGACCATTGCCTTCTTTGAGACGCGCGACGAGGCGGAGGCTTATGCCGACTCTCACGACCGCCCCACGCCGGACCGATAGCCCGCGCCCGGCGGTCTCGACGCCCATCAATTCCGCCCCACCCCATGTCTCCGGTCTCTCCCGATGCCGCTTGAATCCCTTGACACCACTCCCGTGTCGACCCACGCCGTCACCCCGCGCGTGAGGCAGTTTTTGCTCCGGGCCGACGATCACACCTTCGACTTTACCCCGGGGCAGCACGTGAACGTGGAGTTCAAGGACGAAGGGGGAACCCGTCGGTACCGGCCCTACTCGCCCGTCAGCCAGCCCGGCACCGACACCGTCGCCCTCGCTGTGAAGCGATACGCCGAGGGGGCCTTCTCAAGCTGACAGAAGGCGTAGAAACCGAGGCCCTTCCCGTCCGTTTTCGTCGATCAAGTTCGCCGAGATTGCTGGTTGCGGGGAGAAGAGACGGTTCTGAACGCTCCACCGCTCATTCGTTTTCGTTGCGAGGTCTCCATGTGGTCCTTCTTCACTGACCTGGTCCGAAGCGCAGGAGCCGAGCATACGGTTCTGCTGATGGATGCGGACGACGTGGGGAAGGCACGGCGGTACCGGCTCCGGCCCTCGCGGATCGTGTGGGCGTGGGGGGGTACCGTGCTTGCAGCAGGGCTCATTGTGGGAGGGCTAATTGCATTTACACCCCTCCGGACACAGATTCCCGGGTACGGAACGGAGACCATCGAAGAAAGCGCCCGGAGCAACGCCGAGCAGCTCCAGTCGCTCCAAGACTCCCTG
>PXSY01000176.1 GCA_003023125.1 Bacteroidetes bacterium QH_10_64_19 | reverse complement strand
TCCGTTGCCGCTATGCCGCAGACCCAAGACCTCTACGACGTGCTCGGTGTTGACGACGACGCGAGCCAGGAGGAGATCAAGAAAGCATATCGTACACTCGCGCGCAAGCATCACCCGGACCGAAACCCCGACGACCCGAACGCCGAAGAGAAGTTCAAGGAAATTCAGCAGGCGTACTCGATTCTCTCCGACGAGGAGAAACGCCAGCAGTACGATGCCCAGCGTCGTTTCGGCGGCGGGGGCGCCGGGGGCGGTCGCGGCTCGTGGGACCGGTCCGCCGGAGGCGGGGGACCCAATGTTCGCTTCGAGCAGGGCAATTTCGATGAGGCGTTCGGCAGGGGCGGCCTCGGAGACATCTTCGAGAACTTCTTCGGGGAGGGCCGCGGCGGGGGCGGCCGGGGACGCGACCCCTTCAGCCAGCAGCGGCAGCAACAGCAGCGACAGCGGCAGCAGCGCCGCCAGCAGCAGCGGTCCCGACAGCCGTCGGGACAGGAGACCGGCGTGAAGGATGGCACCAAGATCCGCCTGAATGGTCGCGGACAACCGTCCCGACAGCCGTCGGGACAGCGCGGCGATCTCTACGTGACCTTCGAGGTCGGCGACCACCCTCGCTTCGACCGCGAGGGAGACGACATCCACCTGACGGAGACGATCGACATGTTCGAGGCGGTCTTCGGCACCGAGTGCAGCGTGCCGACTCCGTACGGGCAGCACCTGAAGCTCTCCATTCCCCCAGGCACTCAGCCGGGCGAGAAGCTCCGCCTGAAGAATCAGGGCGTAAAGACCGACGACGGGCGCGGCGATCTCTACGTGGAAGTTGACGTCCACATCCCGGACTCCCTCACAAACAGGCAGCAGGAAATCCTCCGCGAGGCCGCCGAGGAGGCAAATCTTCGGTGAATCCCCACCACTCCGCGGCTTCATCGGGGCAATAAGTGATGGAACCGGCTCCAAATTCAGCCACGGTTGCACTTCTCCGTGACTGTTCTTCATATTTGAGCGTTGTAACGATAGCATTGGACGAACCTGGCTTCGACGCTGCCCGAGCCTTCTCGTGAGGACAGTGTCCGAGGGAGGATGTTCACGTCCCTGTCCCTGAGAGCACCTCGTGAGCACATTGGGCAGTCGGACCCTGCCCGCAGCGTTCTACGATCGGCAGCACTTCGCTCTGCATGCCTCTCTGTTCACCCATTCTGCCAGGAGGTCTCCTGTCTGGCGGATCTTCGACTCGGATGGCGACGGTCGGGTTGGTCTGCACTACAACGCTTCTGCGGTCCCTTATCTAGGTCCGCATTCCCCACCACCATTAGCCATCGCCCTGACTCATCACCCATGAGCGACAAACCGAAAAACGTATTTCGCATCGACATCGAACCCTCTGAAGAGAATCCGGACCGCCATCCCACCCACGGATGGCAGGTGCGCATCAAACGCCAGAAGGAGCAATACACGAAGTACTTCTCGAGTTGCCCGAGCCGATGGACCCGGTGAAGCGCTCGGCGGAAGCCCGCTCAAAGACCGGCGTGATTGGGCTCAACTTCTGCTGGAAGGACGACGGCAGCGGCACGCCCAAGCCGTACGTGCAGTTGAGTTGGCTGGAAGCGGACGGCACGCGCCGGAGCGCTGCCTACTCGGTCCGCAAGTGGAACCTGCGCCGCGCGGTCTGGAAGGCCTGTGTGCGCCTCCATGAGGCCCGCGAAGAGCACGACGGAGAGGCCGAAGAGGTGAACGACATGTTCCAGACGGCCCTTCCGAACATCAAGGAGCAGTACCAGGAGGGCCCGGACGGCGACGGCCTGCCGGAGGCGGACAAGAAAGAGGTGGCGGCGGAAGCCTGAAAGGATGGATGCGTGGATGATTGGGGCTACACCTCCACCCATCCATCCGTCCACACCTACCCAGCCGCTCGCTCCTTCTGAGCACGGCGGCGGGCCTTGGGCTTGCGGTGGCGCTTGCGGAGCCGATACGCCACCGGCGTCACCTCCACGAGCTCGTCCTCACGGATGAACTCGATCGCATCCTCCAGCGACATCTCCCGCGGCGGCGGTACGTGTTCCAACTCGTCGCCCGCAGCCGCCCGCATGTTCGTGAGTTGCTTCTCCTTGGTGATGTTGAGGTCCAGATCCTGGGGTTTGTTGTGTTCGCCCACGATCATGCCCTTGTAGACCGGATCCCCGGGCTCCACGAAGAAGTCGCCGCGGTCTTGGAGCTCCATGAGGCCGTAGGGCGTCGTCTCGCCCTGCCGATCCGCCACGAGGGCGCCAGACGTGCGGTGGGGAATATCGCCCGCCCACGGCCCAAACTCTTCAAAGCGATGCGTGAGGAGGCCGCGGCCCTTCGTGTCCGTCAGGAACTTGGAGCGGTAGCCGATGAGGCCCCGGCTCGGCACCCGAAACGTGAGACGAACCCGCCCGCTCTCCTGATGGGCCATGTGCTCCATCTGCCCCTTCCGCTCACCAAGACGTTCCATCACTACCCCCATAAAGTCCTCCGGGATGTCGACCTCCGCGGTCTCGTAGGGCTCGTACGTCTCTCCCTCCACCTGCTTGGTGATGACCTGCGGCATGCCCACACAGAACTCGTAGCCTTCGCGCCGCATCTGCTCGATGAGAATGGCCATCTGCAGCTCCCCGCGGCCGTAGACGCGCATCGCATTGGCGGAATCGGTATCCTCTACCCGAATCGCCAGGTTGTTGCGGGCCTCGTCGAGCAGGCGGTCGCGGAGCTGACGGGAGGTCACGTACTCGCCTTCCTGCCCGCTGAACGGCCCGTCGTTGATCCGAAACTCCATCGACATGGTCGGCTCGTCCACGTCGAGGGGCGTAAGCGGCTCCGGGTGCTCCGCGTGGGAGATGCTCTCACCCAGCCCGATGCCCTCCACGCCCGCGATGGCCACAATCTCGCCGGGTCCGGCCGCGTCGGCCTCCGCGCGCTGAAGGCCCTGGTACGTGAAGAGTTCTTTCACCTCTGCCTGCTCCGTGCTGCCGTCGCGGTGGCAGAGCGTCACCTGTTGCCGGTTGCGGAGGGTGCCCTGTTCCACGCGCCCGATCGCCACGGGCCCGAGGTAGTCGTCGCGCTGGACGCTGGTCACGAGCACCTGGAGGGTGCCGTCAGGGTCGCCGGTGGGCGGCGGAATCTCGTCGACAATGGTGTCGAAGAGCGGACGCAAGGTCGTCCATTCCTCCTCTTCTAGATCCGTCGTGCAGCGGCCCTCCGTGGCCACGGTGTAGAGCACCGGAAACTCCAGCTGCTCCACGTCCGCCCCCAGGTCGATGAACAGGTCGTAGATCGCATCGAGCGATTCCGACGGGCGGGCGTCCTTGCGGTCGATCTTGTTGAGGACGACGATGGGCGGGAGGTCCAGCTCCAGCGCCTTCTGCACCACGAAGCGCGTCTGCGGCAGCGGGCCCTCCGCCGCATCCACCAGCAGCATGATGCCGTCGACCATGCGGAGCGTGCGCTCCACCTCACCGCCAAAGTCGGCGTGGCCCGGGGTGTCGACGATGTTGATCTTCTTGTCCTCGTAGCGGATGGCCGTGTTGTTGGCCATGATGGTGATCCCTTTCTCCCGCTCCAGGTCCATCGTGTCCATCACCCGCTCCTGCACGACCTCGTTGTCGCGGAAGATGCCGCTTTGCCACAGCATGGAATCCACGAGCGTGGTCTTGCCGTGGTCGACGTGGGCCACGATGGCGATGTCGCGAAGGTCCGTCTGCTGCATATCGGGTCGAAGGTTGCGGGTGCAAGGGGGAATTCCCTTGTGTAGATAGAGGGAGAGGTAGGCAATACGTACCCGTGGCGAGGCTGCACGTTCATCCAGGGGCGCGTTTTCTCCCTCGTCCACCGGCGAATTGGAGTAGACTTCGTCGGAGCGCACCTGACCCGTCGGCGCAGCGGGCAATGCGAACGGCCTCCAGCGAGGCGTGCCGGACCCAACTGGATGCAGTAATTGCTGCGGATAACTATTCCTTCCCACGCGAGTAATACAAATCCCCGATGTTCCAAAAAACCTAGAAATGGGCCTCAGTTCGATATGTCGCAAGACGTACAGGAAGCACGAAACGTCGTCCAGGTGGAGGACATCTGCGGGGGCGTTCCCACGTTGGAAGGAACGCGAATCCGCGTCAGCGACGTGGTCGCGCAGATCGAGTATCAAGAGAAAACGCCAGAGGAGGTCGTATCCTCCTTTCCCTCCCTCTCCGTCCCGGATGTGTACGCCGCCCTCACGTACTACTACGAACGGCCCACACAAATCCGCACGGAGATCCGTGACCGTGAGGAGCGTTTGACGCGAACGGCGACGGACGAGGGATGATTGCCATCCAGGCCGACGAGCACATTCCGCAGGAAGTGGTCACAGGACTGAACGCTCGGGGAATCGAGGCCTACAGCGCCTATCACGAAGGCCTATGTCCGGGGCATCGGATCGGGAGGTGTTCGAATACGCGCAGCGGGAGAATCGCGTCATCCTGACCAATGATCCAGACTTTTTCTCCCTCCTCGAAGAGGGACAGCACCACGGCATTCTCTACTTGACAACCCAGCGTGCTCCCATCGGGCGCATCATTAGGGACATCGCCCGACTCGTCGATACGTCACGACCGAGGCGTTCGAAAACAACATCTTCTACATTCCTCGGAATCCATGGGCGATAGAATCTCTCCTCATCGGGCGACAGAGGGCGGCGGGAAATCCGACTGAGGACGGGAATGCAGAAATGAGGACCGGCGCAAGTTGGTGATCTGGTGGAGGCT
>PXSY01000175.1 GCA_003023125.1 Bacteroidetes bacterium QH_10_64_19 | reverse complement strand
ATCGAGGCGTCGTTCGACGTCATCGGCGGTCACGTTCGTGCCGGCTGCGCGGGCGATCGCCGCATAGCAGAGCGAGGGCCCGATGTCGAGCGTCGTCGATCCGCCGAGCGGGTGGGTGCAGAACGCAAACGAGCCGCCGTTTACCGCTACGCTGCCGTCGCGGGTGGAGCCGTCGGGGGTGCCCGCGTACATGGCCCCGCAGACGCTGGACCCGGTGGCCGGAATGTTTCGGTCCCAGCGCTCGATCGAGATGGTGGATGGAGACTCCTCAATCACCTTCGAGGAGCTACAGGCGTACAAAAATGACACTCGCATGGCGGCCGCGGACCGGCTGCTCGACGACTTGCTTCCGGCTGCTCGGCAGTCCGGCAACGACCGGGCGCAGCGGGCCGCCGCGGTGCTTGACCAGTGGGACCGGACGGCCGACGCCGAGAGCCAAGGCAGTGTGCTCTTTGCCACCTGGCTGCGTGCGATGGTGGGGGGCGAGACTTCGTTCGAGACGCCGTATCGCCTGGACGCGCCCCGGTCCACCCCCGATGGCCTGGCGAACTCAGACAATGCCGTCCAGAAACTGGCCCAAGCCGCCCGCCGCGTAGAGCGCCAGCACGACTCCCTCACTGTGGCCTGGGGCGACGTGCATCGGCTCGTGGGGCCGGAGGGGTCGTATCCCGCGTCCGGGGGCAATGGGCTGTTCGGGCTCTTTCGCGTCCTGTGGTTCAGTGAGAGCCAAGATGGACAGCGTCGGGCGGTCGGGGGCGACTCGTACGTGGCGCTCACCGAGTTTACAGACGACGGCCCGCGGGCAAAAGCCGTCTTGCCCTACGGCAATGCCTCCCAGCCCGGCTCCCCGTACCGGGGGGACCAGTTGGAGATGTATTCGGAGAAGCAGATGCGCCCCGTCTGGCGGAACCGTGACAGCGTCCGCGCCCACCTCGACGAGCGGACCACGTTTTAGCCATCCACGGGTGCCGTCGGAACGAGCACGTTTTCTTTACACCCTCCTGTTTTCTATGCCCTCTGTTGAAGAGCAACTCCTTGAACGCCTCGGCCTCGGCCCGCTGGATCGCCGCGTTGCCGGATGGATGCAGCGCAACGGGCTCTTTATCCTTCGGATTGGGCTGGGGATCGTGTTTGTCTGGTTTGGGCTGTTGAAGCCGCTGGGCATAAGCCCGGCCGAGGATCTGGTGCGGAGCGTTGTGTACGTTGTGCCGCCGGACTTCTTCGTGCCCTTCCTAGGCTGGTGGGAGGTGGCCATCGGGGTAGGGCTGTTGTACCGGCCGTTGAACCGCACCGCCATTTTCCTGCTCTTTCTGCAGATGCCGGGCACGCTCCTGCCGCTCGTGCTGCTGCCGGAGGTCTGCTTCACGCAGGTGCCGTGGGGCCTCACGCTGGAGGGGCAGTACATCATCAAGAATGCCGTCCTCATCGGCGCCGCCCTCGCGGTGGGGGGCACGGTGCGGAGCCGTGATCCGTCGGATGCGCATCCCGACCGCTCCGAGTCGTCGGCCAATTGAGGGCTGGGCGCTCTGCGCGGCCTCACGGCTCGAGTCCGCAATCCCCATTCCCCAACCCACAGTCGCTACACGTCCCACGTCAGGATGTCCTGCTCGGATTTTTCCCTGTCCTCCCACTCCTCGGCGTCTTCGAGGGGGCCAGTCTTTTCGGTGACGTTATAGCCGAGCTCGCGCCACTGGTTGGCCAAATACTCGTTCCACTGGGTGTAGTGCTCCCATTCCTCCGGCAACTGGTCTTCCGGATAGATCGCCTCGACCGGACAGACCGGCACGCAGGCGTTACAATCGATGCACTCGTCGGGCTGGATGGCGAGGAAGTTGGGGCCCTCGTAGAAGCAGTCCACCGGGCAGACCTCGACGCAATCGGTGTACTTGCAGTTGACGCAGGGCTCGGCGACGACGTAGGGCATGTGCGTTTGGCGTTGAGCGTTGAGGGATGAGGGGGGAGTGTTGTGCGTAGGCGGCAGGTGAGGGGAGCCGTCGTGAAGCGTAAAAACGTGAGCCGTGAGGACGGCTCCGCTGCGATCACGCGTCACGTCTCAGGCATCGTATCGCGCACATCGTGCACAATGCATACCAGAAGCGATGAATTCCGGAGAGTCATAGTCTACGGGGGAAATCCAGTTCCGGCGCAGCTGGGTCCTACGACGCGTTCGGACAGAAGTCACGAGAGCGTAGGGTTGAAGGTCTGGAGGTGTGGGAGTGTGGAGGTGTGGAAGCGTGGAAGTAGTCTCCGGGCTGCGCTCGGAGCGACCTGCCTAGGATTTTGAGATCGCGCATTAACCTCGTAGAATGACGGTTGACGCTGCACCAAGCTTCCGAAGCCTCCATGTGTCCGGAGCATCCATGCCCCGTCATTCCTGATCGAACAGGTCCTGGTCGGGCGACGAGGCCCGGTCGAAGTGGTCGTACGCCCGCTGGAGGGCGACCCGGCCCCGGGGCGTGCGCTCCATGAACCCCTCCTGGATGAGGTAGGGCTCGTACACTTCCTCGATCGTCCCCGATTCTTCGCCGACCGACACCGCCAGGTTTTTGAGGCCCGTCGGCCCGCCGTCGAAGTTGTCGATGAGCGTGAGCAGGATGCGCGTGTCCATGTCGTCGAGGCCCTCCTCGTCGACGTCAAGCGCATTGAGGGCGCGGTCGGCGATGGCCTTCGTGATGCGGCCCTCGCCCTCCACCTCCGCAAAGTCGCGGGTGCGGCGGAGGAGGCGGTTGGCCACGCGGGGCGTGCCCCGGCTGCGACGGGCAATCTCATGGGCCCCCTCCGCGGTCGTGTCCACGTTCAGAATCCGAGCCGAGCGCTGCGTGATTTGCTGCAGGAGTTCGGCCGAATAGTAGTCGAAGCGGAAGTCGATCCCGAAGCGGGCGCGGAGGGGAGCGGTGAGGAGGCCCTTTCGCGTCGTGGCGCCCACCATGGTGAACGGGGGCAGGTCGTAATCCTCCATGGCCGAATAGAGGTACTCCTCCACCACCGGGCTGAGGCGGTGGATCTCGTCGATAAAGAGGAGGTCCCCTTCCTCCAGATTCGTGAGCACCCCGGCGATGTCGGCCGGCTTTTCGAGGACGGGTCCGCTGGAGGTGCGGAGGCGCGCGCCCATCTCGTTGGCAATGATGGTGGCGAGCGTGGTTTTGCCGAGGCCGGGCGGCCCTGAGAGCAGCACGTGGTCGAGCGCCTCCCCCCGCTGCAGCGCCGCCGTCATGAACACGTTCAGGTTCTCCTTGGTCTTCTCCTGCCCGATGAACTCGTCGAGCGACTGTGGGCGCAGGAGCTTTTCGACGTCGGTCTCCGAGCGGTCGGCCTTCGGGTCGAGGGCATCGGATCTGGAAGTGCTCATGAACGAAACGGGGACTGGTCGCTGGGAGGAAAACAACGGTGCTGTTTCGTTCAAGCAGGGACGGCGCAGAGGGTTTCATGTGTGGGCACTGTGTGTCGGGCGGCGGCGAGCGCCCCCTCGGTCGTGCAAACTTTCGGTCGGACCCTGCGTAACAAAACTTGAACCGTACGGAACGAATCTTGCGCCACCCGACAGGTTCTACGGTACAGACGTTGCACGTGGGACACACGAACCTGTCGCCGAACCCCTCAGCGTTCTTCGAACGAGGCCGATCGCGTCTGTCCTATGCTCGAGCTTAAGCAAGAACAGGAGCTCCAACAGAAGCTTTCCCCGCAGCAGATCCAGTACATCAAGCTGCTGCAGCTGGACACCTTCGAGCTGGAGCAGCGCATCGAAGACGAGCTCGAAGAGAATCCGCTCCTCGAAGAGGGCCAGAGCGAGGAGCAGCAGCGAGAGGAAGAGGAGCTCGATGCGACCGCGGAGGAGATGGAAAACGAGTTGGAGACCGAAGACGAGGAGGAGGACTTCGACGTTGAGGACCTCCTCAACAACACCGACGACATGTACGGCTACAACGCCCAGCCAGGGTACAATGCCGACGAGGACGACCGCGACCGGCCGATGCCGGCGGATCAGTCCCTGGCCGAGCAACTCCAGGAGCAGATCTCGTTCCTGAACCTCGATGAGACCGACGAGATTGTTGCCGACCAGATCATCGGCTCCATCGACGAGGACGGCTACCTGAAGCGGGAAATCGATTCCATCCTCGACGACATTCTCTTCAACTACGGCATTGAGATTCAGGAGGACGACGTAGAGCGCGTCCTGCGGCAGGTGCAGTCGCTCGATCCGGCGGGCATCGCGGCGCGGGACCTTCAGGAGTGCCTCCTTCTCCAACTCTATCGCATGCCCGAGGACGTGGACGGCCGCGATACGGCCATCGCCATGCTCGAAGACCAGTACGAGAAGTTCAAGAAAAAGCACTTCGACAAACTCACCAAGCGGCTCGGCGTGGACGAGCGGGAGCTGAAGACCGCCTTCGACCTGATCCGGGAGCGCCTCGACCCGAAGCCGGGCGAGGGGGAGTTTTCGGAGGAGACCAACTACATTACGCCCGACTTTACGGTGCGCTACGTGGACGGGGAGTTTGTGATTACTCTCAACGGTCGGAATGCCCCCGACCTGCACGTCTCGCGCCACTACCGCAAGATGCTTGAGAAGCTCAAGGCACAAAAGGAATCTGACGGCGAAGAGGAGGTGGACGAGGAGACCGAAGAGTTTCTGAAGGACAAATTCAGCTCGGCGCAGTGGTTTATTGACTCGATCAATCAGCGGCGGCACACGATGTACCTGGTGATGGACGCCATCGTCCAGCTCCAGGAGGATTTTTTCCGGTACGGAGAGGGAAAGCTCAAGCCGATGATCCTGAAGGACGTGGCCGAGATCATCGACATGGACATCTCCACCGTCAGCCGCGTGGTGAACGGCAAGTACGTGCAGACCGAGTGGGGCGTCTACGAGCTCAAGTACTTCTTCTCCGAGGGGCTGGAGACGGTCGACGGGGAAGAGGTGTCCAACAAGGAAGTGAAGGCGGAGCTCCAGCGCATTGTCGACGCGGAGGACAAGACCGATCCGATGTCGGACTCGGTCCTGGCCGACACGTTGGAGGAGAAGGGCTTTAAGATTGCCCGGCGCACCGTCTCGAAGTACCGCAAGCAGCTCGGCATTCCGGTGGCCCGCCTGCGTCGGGAAATTGTGCTCGACGAGGAGGAACGTGATGCGTGAAGAGTGAGGCGTGAGGAGTGATGCGTGAGTCTGCTTGATGAACGTTTGGCCCCATCCCTCACGCATCACGCTGTCACGTTTCACGGTTCATGCTCACCGATCGTAGGAGAGGGAGAGCGTGAGGCCGCCGACCCACTCGAATCGCCCGTCTTCGACGAGCGGATCGAGGCCGACGCCCACGACCAGCCCGGGCTGGATGCGTTCCCCATCGAGCATGATCGAAAGAACGACACTATTCGTACTGCGTCCCTCGTCGACGCCAGGGTCCGTGAGTCGGGGGCGGCCCACAACGCTCAGTCCGGTCAAGAACCGGTCGCCCTCCCGCCATAGCTGGACGCTGTAGGGGAGCCGCCAGCGTCTCGCCTCTGTGGCGGCAGTGGCGGACGTATCGGTGGAGGCGAAGGTGACCCCGGTGCGAAGGCGGAGGGACGTGCGGCGACCGATGGGAATGCGCCCATTGAGCAGGGCCGTCACGGAAATGTCCTCGTTCTGAAAGGCCGCGGTGCGGCCGATGTCCGCCCGTTTCCCTACCGACCGGGCCGAATTGGTAGAGACGGCCGGGAGGCGAACGCCTGCTTCAAACAGAACGGGAAAGGTGCCGCTGCTCAGTCCGAGGCCCACGTACGGATTGCCCACCGCCGTAGAGGAGATGGCGTCGGTGGCGTGGCGGGCCACGGGCAGTTCGGTCGCCAGTTCGACGTTGTCGTTGAGCGACCGGGTAAGTGTAAGAAACGTGGCGCCCGATCCCACCGACGTGTTTGCGGTTGGGCGCTCCGGCACCAGCGCCTCTACGGCAATCTGATTGGGCTGGTAGGGCCGGGACCAGATGGTTTGGCCCAGGGCGGATGTGCACAGGCCGCCGAACAGGGCTGCAATCAGGAAGGTAATGCGCATAAGCGGAAAAAGGCCGGTGACGGACAAGCGCGCACCGGAAAGGTACGTGGGGGAAGCGTCCCGGTGCAAATGCGGCGGGCTGAATTCGGTGTGGAAATTGGGACACAGGAGGGCGCTCGTGAGACCGATGCTCGGGGTCGGTTCTGGGGGAGACAGTGGTCGGACGATGCGAGAGAGAAAGTACTGATACTTGTTTCCCAAAATATTCACAGCGTAGATCCGG
>PXSY01000174.1 GCA_003023125.1 Bacteroidetes bacterium QH_10_64_19 | reverse complement strand
CGTTGCAGACCTGTCGATAGCCGGGATTCGGAACGTGGCCCCCGGCATAGCCGGATACTACCTTGGAGACGCCGTCCACTTCTTCGTAGACGGCTTCCAGGCACCAGAAGCAGCCGCCGCCGAGGGTTGCGCGTTGTTGATCTGACACAGTAATCGTAGGTGTTGGGCGTGAGGACAGACGGAGAACCTGTTTGGCGGACTGTCTCCGGCCTGCGACTTCGTGGGATCTCGTGCAGAACGGCTTCTACACTCGCCCGGTAGCGCCGCTACAGGGCTCGTTTGAGCGCCGTTCGTGCACGTCGACCACTATGTCTCGACATCGGATCCATCCACCAAACAGGTTCGGAGACTCTCAAACGGGCCGTCGAGGGCCCTGTTGCCCATTTGCAGGGCAAAGCGTTCTGAATCGCACAGTCGTTACTCCCGGCACGCACCGGTGGGGACGGTTCGCCCGCCGGGATTCATAGACGCCTAACACCAGTGGCCACGCAAAGCGCCGCCGGGTACATAGATTGAGGCCATGCTCTTTTCCGCTCCACTTTGCCTAATCAACGTTTCATTCCACCATGGCCACAGAACGCACCCTTGCAATCCTCAAGCCCGACTGCGTCCGGAAGGAAAAGGTCGGCGAGGTCCTCCGCCGGATTCAGGAGGCTGGATTTCAGATCCGGGCACTGAAGATGATCACGATGTCGAAGGCCGAGGCTGAGGGTTTTTACGCCGTGCACGAGGACAAGCCCTTTTTCGACGACCTGACCGACTTCATGTCGAGTGGGCCGTGCGTGCCGGTCGTGCTCGAAAAGGAACATGCCATTTCTGACTTTCGGGATCTCATCGGCGCGACCGACCCGGAGGAGGCCGAAGAGGGCACCATTCGGAGTGACTTCGCCGGGTCGATCCAGGAGAACATCGTCCACGGGTCCGACTCGCCGGAAAACGGCCAAAAGGAGGCCTCCTACTTCTTCCCCGAGCACGAGATCGTTGCCAATCAGTGATTGCGTCGACCGGTCTGCGTCAATATTCTCACTGCTGGCGGGGCATCCTTCCCGGTCTGGTCGGGATTCTCGCAGGTGTGTGCGTGGCCGGATGTGTCCCCGAAGAGGACCCGCCCCCGGTGCGCTCCGGCGCCGAGGTGCTGGTCGCCAATGACTTCGAGGCGCTGTCGGGCCAGCGCGTGGGGCTGATTGCCAACCACACGGCCCGCCTCGACACGGCACACGTGATTGATCGCCTAGCGGCGGCCCCGAGTGTGGAGCTCAGCGCCATCTTCGCGCCCGAGCATGGCTTCCGCGGCACCGCGGGGGCTGGCGAGGCCGTGGAAGACGGGCGGGACCCGCGCACCGGTGTTCCCATCTACAGCCTGTACGGCGAGACGCGACGCCCCACCCCCGAGATGATGGAAGGCCTGGACGCCCTCGTGTTCGACGTGCAGGACGTGGGAGCGCGGTTCTACACGTACATCACCACCATGGGCCTCGCCATGCAGTCCGCCGCGGAGGCGGACGCCCGCTTCGTCGTGCTCGACCGGCCCAATCCGCTCGGGGGCACCTACACGTCCGGATTCGTCCTGGAGCCCGAGCACACGTCGTTCGTGGGGCGCTACCCCATCCCAATCGCCCACGGACTGACGATCGGGGAGCTTGCCCGATACATTCGGGCCGAGGGTTTGCTGCCGGGCGTCGAGTCGGTCGACCTGTCGGTGGTGCCGGTCGAGAATTGGGCGCGCGATCAGCAGTGGCCGGACACGGGGCTCGACTGGCGGCCCCCGAGCCCGAATCTGCCCACCTGGGAAACTGCGCTGATGTACCCGGGCATGTGCTTTTTTGAGGGTGTTCGCGTGAGTGAGGGCCGCGGGACGGAGCGGCCGTTTCTCCAGATTGGGGCCCCCTGGTCGCCCGAAGACGCTCGGCGGGTGGTCGATACGCTCCGCGCGCAGGACCTGTCCGGGATTGCCGTGGACACCGTGGCCTTCACGCCGCGCTCCATGCCGGAAGCGGCCCCATCCCCCCGATTCGAGGGGCAGGAGGTCTACGGATTTGAGGTAGAGGTCACGGACCGACGGGCGGTCGATCCGCTCGCGGTGGGCATCCATGCACTCCACGCCATGTACCAGCGCGCCCAGGCCCGAGGCGATACGACGTTCGTGAGTCGGCCTGAGCATTTGACGCGCCTGGCGGGCACCGATCGCCTTCTGACCCTCCTGCGGGACAGGGCGTCTCCGGACTCCATCATCGCCGCGTGGCGGGACGAGGTGGAGGCCTTCCGGGACGATCGGGCGCCCGCGCTGCTATACTGAGCTATACTGACGGGACGCGGGCGGGGCTTATCCGTCGTCCTGTGAAGCGTCATCGCTCGGGGACCACAGCAGGGCATAGATGATTTCCGCGTATCCGCCCACAATCAAGACGGGAGAGACGTTCAGGGAGATGAAGCCCTTATAGGCGTTTTCGAGGTACATCGCCGTGAAGCCGATCACAATGAGGGCCACGCCCACGGCGAGAAGGAGGTAGTTTCGCTGCTCGAAGACGAGGGCCCGAGACTGACTTCGACGCTTCGACGACTGGGGCATGATCCGACGGGGAAGGGCTATGCTTTGAGCAGAACGCTGACGACGGAGTCATCGAGGGGCAGGAGGCATGGACATTCACGCAATGTGCGCCAATCCACAGACGCCCATTAGGCAACATCCGAGAAACCAAGGTCAATTCCGGAAGGTTCCAGTCACGTCGTTCCCCTCATCGTCCTCCTGTGTCCAGTGGTTCGTCGCTTCCCCGCATGCGTGCTCGCTCTCCTCTTTGTCTGCGGCGCGTTCCTGTCGGAGCGCACGGCGGCGCAACCGCTGGCCCCCCGCATCGATTCGTTGCTGGAGCAGCGCCGGGCGGGCCATGGGTTTTGGGGCATCAGCATTTACGACCTCAACCGCGACAGTGTGCTGTACCGTCGAAACAGTGACCGCGGGTTCCTCCCCGCCTCCAATCAGAAGCTCTTCACCACGGCCGCCGCGCTGGACCTGCTGGGCAGTACCTATCGCTACGAGACGACGCTCAGCTTCAACGGCACGACGACCGATTCGGTGATGCAGGGCGACCTGCGCCTCACAGGATCGGGCGCCCCGACTTTTGGAAGCACGGCCCGTCGACGCTCGGAGGATCGAGGGGCGGCTTCTGGGCGACGACCGCGTGTTCCAAGAAGGATTCTATCCCGACGGCTGGAAGGTCAGTTATCTGACGCGCAACAAGGGGAAGCAGATAGGCCTCACGGCCGGAGGGCTCAGCTATCGAGACAATTCTGTCCCGGTGACGATCCGGGCCACGCAGCCCGGAAATCCCCCGGACGTGTCCACCCGCCCGAAGGGCGTCGTCGCGCTGGAAAATCGGGCGATCACGAGTGAGCGATGGCGGGAGAGCACGCTCGTCATTAACCGGACCTTCTCCACGAATAAGCTCGTGCTGACGGGGGCGGTGGCCCGTTCCTACGAGGAGGTTCGGGACGTGCCCGTCAGCAATCCGACCACCTTTGCGCTGCGCGTCTTTCGAGAACGGTTAGAGGCGGCAGGCATCGAGACGGATCTTGCGCTTGTAGACCTCGACTCGCTAGACGCGCCTCCCGACGAGGGGAAGCCGATTTTTGTGAAGGTCTCCCCGCCGCTGTCCGAGATCGTAGAGGTGATTAACAAGGAGAGCAACAACTTTTACGCCGAGCAGGTCTTTCGCACCTACGGCTGGGGCGGGGCCACCCGGGGGAGCGTCCAGCGAACCGAGTCGTTTCTCCAGCGGGCCGGAATCAGCGCACGGACCCTGACGATCAATGACGGATCTGGCCTCTCCCGGAAAAACCTCATCACACCCCAGGCCCTCCGCGAACTGCTCGTGCACATGGATGGACATTCCGAGCAGTCGGTCTTTTTCGCGTCCCTGCCCCAGGGCGGGGAACGAGGCACAACCCTGCGGTCGCGGCTGTCCCGAACGGAGGTGCGGGCCAAGACTGGTTCCCTCGCCTTCGTCCGGAGCCTGAGTGGATATGTCGATCGGTCGGATGGAACCCGTGTAGCCTTCACGCTGCTTGCCAACAACTATGCCGGCCCGTCCCGTCAGATCACCCGCACCATGGACGACATCATCCAGATGATTACGACGCCTCCCTCGTGAGAACGGGTCCCCTCACCTGCATCCATGGGCCCCCGATTCCGGGTTCCCCTTCGGAAGAGGAGGGGCAGGCACCCCCCGTGGACCGAGGCCCTCCGACCCTCGCCCGACAAGCGCGCAGAGAGTCGGCTGGCGGGTCGTCCCACTGTCCACCGGTAGGATGAAATCGTGCACCGTAGATCGCCGCACCTGGCATTCGTCTTCTCTCTGCATGTCGCCTTCGATCCGTCGACTTCTGTATGCCGCCGGGGTGTTTGGGCTGCAGTGGCTCATTCTGGGCCGCCTGCGGATTTACGGGGCCTATCCGGACGCGGTGCTCCTGTTTCTGGCCCGGTACGCCCTGCGGGAAGGGCGGTGGCGCGGCACGCTGGCGGGGTTTGGGCTCGGACTGGCCATGGACGTGGTCTACGGCACGTGGGGCACCCACATGTTCGTAAAAACCCTGATCGGGTTTCTCGTCGGGCGCTTTGCCGTGGAAGAGCACACTCCCCTGATCATTCGTCCGCGGCAGGCTGTGCTCGGTAGCCTCGTGCTGGCGCTTCTCCACAATGGACTGCTTGTGGCCCTGCTTGCCCTGCAGGCCCAGGCCACGACGGGGTTTCTCCTGTACGGGCTGTGGCTGGGCTCGGCGCTCTACACGGCGGGAGTGGGGGGGATTGTCGCGTTGTTTGCACGGTAGGCCCGCGTCAACGGGAGGGATGCTTCCTCCGCCCAGGGCTGCAGAACAACGATGTCGTGAAGAGTGGCGATGTCCATACATTTTCGGACCCCTACACGGTCACATTCAGAAGGTCTTCAAACGCCGCGAGGACGCGCTGGCGCACCGATGATCGTTCGTCCATCGGTACGAGCGGCAGGCGCACGTGGGGCTCCATCCAGCCCTGTGTGGCACAGACATCCTTGATGGGCACGGGGTTGGTTTTCAGGAAGCAGGCCCGCATGGCCGGCAGAAGCGTCTGGTGATGCTTGCGGGCCGTGTCGAGATCGCCCTCAAGGGCCGCGTCGACGAGGAGCCCGAACTGCTCGGGCAGGGCGTTGCTAATGACGGACACGGCCCCATCGCCGCCCGTGGCGAGCAGCGGGAGCGCAAGCTCGTCGTCCCCTGCATATACCCCAAAGCCGTCCGGACGGTGCGCGAGAAGCTCGTTGACGTGCTCGATGCCGGACGCCTCCTTGACGCCGACGACCTGGGGCACTTCCTCGGCCAGATGGAGGGCCGTCTCGGGGGCAATGCTGAAGCTCGTACGGCCAGGAACGTTGTAGAGGAGAAGCGGCGCGTCAACGGCGTCGGCAATGCGTTCGACGTGGGCGGTGAAGCCAGCCTGGGAGGGCTTGTTGTAGTAAGGACCCACCACCAGCAGGCCGTCGGCCCCGGCCGAGACGGCCGCTTCCGAATAGGCGACGCTCTGGTCGGTGTTGTTGGTGCCGGTGCCCACGATGACGGGCACGCGCCCGTCAGTGGTCTCCACGGCCCAGTCGACGAGCCGACGCCGCTCTTTATCCGTCACCGTCGGGTTCTCGCCCGTCGTGCCTAGCACCACGAGGGCCGATACGCCGGCGTCGATCTGACTGTTGATGAGATGGCGGAAGGCATTCTCATCGAGATCGTCGTTCGACGTAAACGGCGTGACGAGGGCCGGGGCCACCCCGCGGAAGAGAAGGTCTTGAGCCATGGCAGTTTGGGAGTACGGTGACAGAGAGCGCTGTGGGGCGCGGTCCGGGTCCTCACTCGGACAGCCAGTCGTCCAGCACGTCATCGAGGGTGAACAGGCCCTGTCGGCCGCGCAGCCACTCCGCCGACCGAAGGGCCCCCGCGGCAAAGCCTTTTCGGTTCTTCGCGCGGTGGCGGAGGGCGACGCGGTCGTAGGGGCTGTCGAAGCCGACGGTGTGCTCGCCGAAGGTCGTGCCCGCCCGGGTTGAACTGACGTGGACCGCGGACGAATCGATGCGCTGGTGCTGGGCCTCAGCGTCGAGGTGGTCTTTTCGTTCGAGCCCCTCCACAAGCTGCTCCGCGAGCATGTGGGCAGTGCCGCTCGGGCTGTCGGCCTTCTTCGTGTGGTGCATCTCGTGGACGAACGGATCGTAGGCGTCGAGCTCGTCCATCAGGGCCGTGACGCGGTCAACGGCGCGGGACAAGACCGCCACGCCGATGGAAAAATTCGGCGCGTAGAGCACGCTC
>PXSY01000171.1 GCA_003023125.1 Bacteroidetes bacterium QH_10_64_19 | reverse complement strand
CTCATCGGGAGCGTAGCCGAAGAGGTCCTGCGGACGGCGCCGTGTCCGGTCCTTACGGTGCAAGACGAAGACGACAGTACTCCGGCCTGGGTGGTCCGCAACATTCTGGTGCCGATTGACTTCTCGGAAGCCTCCCTGAACGCCTTGCGTCACGCCAAGGAATTGGCCCTGACCCATGGGGCGCAGATCACGTTGCTCCACGCCGTAGAGGAGGTGGTGTATCCCTCTGCTTACGGCATCGAGCCGGCCAATCTTCCGGGCCCGCAGGTCATTGACCGGGTGGAAGCGAATCTGGCCGACCTCGCCCGGACCGAAATTGGGTACGAGCACGTGATGGTGCAGGCCAACCTGGGATACGCACCCTCGACCATTCTGGATTATACCCAGGAGCATGAGGTGGATCTAATCACCATTGCCACCCACGGTCGGTCTGGCCTCGAACGGATGCTCCTGGGGAGCGTCACGGAGCGGGTGGTGCGACGGGCACCGGCCCCTGCGTTTGTCGTCAAATCGTTTGGGAAGTCGCTTCTCCCCGCATCCCCTGAGACGGACCCGTAGCCCCTCGTGTCGTCTGGATCGTTTTCCCATCCTCGACCGCAGAGCCGCGCAGAGTGGCTGACCGCCCCGACTTCCGTTCCCCCTTGCGACTCGTTCTCCCTTCCCACAACCACTCCATTGCGGATGCTCGCTGACGATACCGTCGACGAACTCACGGACGCCGTCCAGGCCTGCGATCAGGCCCGGGAGGCACTGTCAGAGGCCCTCGACGCCGCCGACGCCTCGGGTGGGGGTGCTCAACCCGACCCCTCTGATCTGGCGCCCGTGGCGGCGGCCCTGGAGGACTGGCGTGACGCCCAGCAGCAGTTTATGACCACGATCGAGGACACCGGTGCGTCGGATCCCGCCACCGCGGCCCTGCTCCTCCAGACGAACCACGGAGTCGATGCGTCGAATGCGCGGTGTGGCATCCCGGGCACGGACGTGGAGGGGGCCGACCAGCCGTTCCCGCTCGACCTGTCGGGCGCGCAGGGCATGGCGCTCACCCGGGCCGCCACGGAGCATCTCGACTGAACCTCACGCGGCCGAGCTTATCCGTTCAGCGTGGCGCGCAGCTCGGCGGCGGCCTCGGCGGCGGCCTCGGCGTAGTCGGGGCCATCCGAGGCGTAGAGAATGCTGCGGCTCGAGTTTACCAGCACGGGCCCCACCTCGGTCGCGGCGGCGTCCACGACGGCCGCGGGATCGCCGCCCTGGGCCCCCACGCCCGGCACCAGGAAGGGAAGCGTCGGGGCCGCCTCGCGCAGGTCGCGCAAGGCGTCGGGGGCCGTGGCCCCCACCACGAGTCCGGCCTCCCCGGCCGTACCGTCCGCCCAGTCGGCCGCCTGCGCGGCGACGTGTCGGTAAAGGGGCGTGCCGTCGCAGGTGCAGGCCTCCTGCAGGTCTGCCGCCCCGTCATTGGACGTGCGGGCCAGGACAAACGTGCAGGTATCCTCGTGCTCCAGGAAGGGCCCCACGCTGTCTCGGCCCAGGTAGGGCGACACCGTGCACGCGTCGAGCCCAAAATCCTCGTAGATGGACCGGGCGTAGAAGCGGGACGAGTGGCCGATGTCGCCGCGCTTGGCGTCCCCGATCGTAACGCAGCCGTCGGGGATGGCACTCACGACCTGGTCGAGGACCGTCAGGCCGGCGGGACCGAGGGCCTCAAAAAAGGCGAAGTTGGGCTTGAAGGCACAGGCGTACGGGGCGGTCGCTTCCACAATCGCCGCACAGAACGCGCGCACGGCGTCCGTCCGAAGCCGACCGTCCCGGAGCGGAGACGGGAGGCGGGAGGGCACAGGATCGAGGCCGACGCACACCGCGGAGTGTTTCTGGGATTGGATCTGGCGGAGACGGGCGGAAAAGGAATGAGCCATGACGAGGGACAATTGTGGGCCGGTACGGACGGGAATTGAGCAATGCCTCTGCCGCGAAAACTATTGGTGGGGGCGGAGGCCCGCAACCCGCCACGCGGTTGTGGAGGACAGGCGGCCCCGTGTTGACGGGAATTCCATCGGGCCGTCGTGCGGGAAAGACGAGAGAATTTTTCGGGGGAACACCCGGACGGAGGAACCGAAGAGAATACTCCGTACTACAATGAGCACCTGGGCTGGAAGCCCTTTCATCGCGAGCGTCAATTGCGCTGCTTCGCATCTTCGGGCCCGTTTAGGTCTCCGGTCCAGGGGCCGCACTTCGATGTTCTGAGCGGCCGTCCACAATCCGCTAGCACGAAACGATTCAGTGATACGATGGCAGATCAAGGTCTGAGCGACATTAAGGGCGTTTCCGAAGAGGATCAGCAGATGATCCAGAACATCGAGTCGATGATGGGGCCCGAGCCCGAGGACATGGGCTTCATCAAAAACGTGTTCTGGGGACGCGTCCGAGAGGACCTCCTGTTTCCCTACCCGCGAGAGAGCGATGAGGAGCGGGAGAGGTGTGATGCGCTCCTGGAGGAACTCGAAGAGTACTTGGAAGACGAGCATCCCCGGGTGAAGATCGACCAGGAGCAAGAGATTCCCGAGGAGGTCATCGACCGGCTGTTCGAGATGGGCGTGCTGGGCATGATCATCCCGGAGGAATACGGGGGGCTTGGCCTCGGGGTCACCAGCTACAATCGGGTGCTGGAACTCATCGGGGAGTACTGTGCCTCGACGGCGGTCGTGGTGTCGGCCCACATGTCCATCGGCTGCAAGGCCATTGTGATGTTCGGCACCGAAGAGCAGAAGGAGGAGTATTTGCCGCTCGTGGCCCACGAAAAGCTGAGTGCCTTCTGTCTCTCCGAGCCCGATGTGGGATCGGATGCCGCCGCGCAAGAGTCCTTCTCGGTCCGAACAGAGGGCGGAGACTACATCCTGAACGGAGAGAAGAAGTGGTCCACCTCGGGGGCCCTGAGCGGACTCCTCACCGTGATGTGCAAGAACATGGTGCCTAATCCCGAGACCGGTGAGTTGGAGCAGCAGGGCGTGAATGCCCTCATCGTGACCCCGGACATGGAGGGCGTCGAGGTGTTTGAAAACACCCGCGCCAAGACGGGCATCCGTGGGACGTGGCAGGCCCGCTTCCGCTTCAACGACGTGCGCGTGCCGAAAGAGAATCTGCTCCACGAGGAAGGATCGGGCCTGAAGGTGGCGCTTTCCTGTCTCAACTACGGGCGCTGCACCCTGTCGGCCGGCATCACCGGAGCCGCGAAGGCGGCCCGGGATCAGGGCATCAAGTGGGCACAGACGCGCTACCAGTTCGAGCGGCCGCTGGCGGACTTTGAGCTTGTTCAGCAGAAGATCGCTCGCATGTCGGCTGTTACCTATGCG
>PXSY01000170.1 GCA_003023125.1 Bacteroidetes bacterium QH_10_64_19 | reverse complement strand
GCCCGCCAGCGCGCCGAGGTCGACGGAGGGGCGCAGGACGAGCAGGTCGATGGGCTGGAGCCGGCCGCGGTGCTCCGGGCGAATCTTGCACACGAGGCGGTTTACGCGGCGCAGCACGGCCGCGTCGTGTTCCAGCACGTCGAGCATCAGCACGTTGGCGAGGATGCCCAGCATCTGGAAGAGCGACGGATAGGCGGGGGTGCGGGCGGCCCGATTGGCCTCGGCCTGCGACCGCTCGTAGCGGGTGGAGATGACGAAGAGCCGGTCGGCCCCCAGGTGGATGGCCGGCGCGAGGGGATCAAGCATGCGGAGTCCCCCATCGCCGTACCAGGCATCGTGCAGGCGCACCGCCGGAAAGATCAGCGGCAGGGCCGTGGAGGCCATCACGTGGTCGAGCCCGAGCTCCGTCCGGCGCCCAACCCGATTGGGGCGTTCCCAGTCCTGCATCTCGCTCCCCTGTAGCCACGTCACCGTCTGGAGCGTGGCATAGTTGGAGGTCGAAATGGCGAGGCCCTCCAGCCGTCCGGCGTCCAGGTTGTCGGCCACGCCTGTCAGCTGCCCTGCCTCGTCCGTGGGCAGCCGCTCATCGAGATAGGCGCGAAGGGGCGCAGTGTCCAGGAGGGTCTGCTCCGGACTCGGCGTGCCCCGCACCAGCGACCGCCCCAGCCGCCAGAGGGAGCGCGGCGTGAAGACATCGCTCGTCGTGAGTTCTTCCCAGTAGGTCGTAAGCCGCGCGGTGCGGTGGACCCAGGGCCCAGGATCGGCCGCGAGGTGGGCCGCATTGATGGAGCCCGCCGACACGCCTGTCATAAGCGGCACGGACGCCTGTGGAAAGGCCTCGCCCACGTAGGAGAGCACACCGGTCTGATAGGCCGCGCGGGCCCCGCCGCCGCCCAGTACGAGCGCCGAGAGACAGGACCTGGAGGCGTCGGGTCCCGAATTGGTCCCATCGTCGGAGGAATCGCCATGCATACGTTCAGTCCAGTCGTAGGGAATGGGTGTCGGCTCCTCAACGTCCCGGCGCGCCCGCCCCATTCCCCCGTGCGTCCAGTCTCATCAGGCCTACCACTGTGGTTTCATGGCATCGGCGCGAGCATGAACCGGAGCCGGCAGTCCGGGAGCAGTAAGTTCTCCGTAAACCCATAACGCTCAACCTTCTAACGTTGCAACATTCGGCATCGCGAACGTGCCCGAAAGGAGCAAACCCTGCCGGTTCTGCCGACATCGTCCACTGGAATCCATGTCAGGACGTGTGCCAGCGATACTGCTGCAGGATCTCAGAGTCGGTCGTGCGATTCATGACCGTGCCGCACTCTTCACAGTAGAAGACGACCTCTCTCACAGGGGCGGACACCCCGAGCATGAAGAAGAACCCGGCGTTCCATCCGTACTGGGGCTCCGCCGTCACGCGCGGGTGGGTGAAGTCGTTGCCGCAGGCACAGGGCGCACTGTCCACCTTCTCGGCGAAGGTGTTCTTAACGCTCGTCGGCGTGGCCGAGGCGACCCCCACGCCCCCGTCCCCGGCAGGGTCTGCAATGGGCTCCCGCTCCGCTTCTCGGTCAAAGTCGTCGTCGCGCCACCACTTGTCCAGGTCCTCCTCGCGAAGCTGCGGCTCCCGCTCAAAGACGTACCGGTCGGCCGACCACTCGCCGGGCCCAAACACAAAGACGACTACGAGCAGGAAGAGAACGAGCGCCGCAAACTCAAGGGACTGGTCGGCGGCCAACAGGCCCTGCGGGAGGTGCACCAGAAACACGGCCCCGGCGAGAATGGGAATCTGAAAGAGCGCTGCGAGGCGAGTGAGGAGGCCGACGGCCAGCATGAGCCCGCCGAGCAGGTGCGCAAACGTGACGTAGTGGGCCAGCGCGGCCGAGGCAAGCGAAAATTTGGAGAGGTCCACGAGCACCTCCACGCCCTGGCTCTGGTACGCAAACAGGACCCCGCGCACGAAGAGCCCCACGCCCAGATACATCCGGACGACATCTAGGGCGACGACCCGATGCTCCGTAATCCAGTCGACCATGTTGCGGTAGCGAGACATAACCAGTGTCGAGTTGCTCGAGACCGGAGAAGGCGATGACCCGAGACGGGACAGCATTCGTGCTCAGACGCCCGGAAGCGTTTCGTTTCTTGTTTTCTTCATACACCTGTCACGAATCGGCAAACGCATCGTTCCGGTCTCGCCACCAAGCGGGCACCTGCAGCCCATGACGGACCGCCGGTCTCTCCTGATACCGTTTTGACTTCAGAAGTTGTTTGTTCTGCCGATATCTTCCACTGACGTCCGTACGACAAACATACCCGGTGGTCCGGCTTACAAAAAGGTTCCATCACAACCGCCCATTCCAAACGGATCCTGCCGCATGGCCGACCTCTCTCCCTTTTCTGCCCTCCCTGACGACGCCCGACTTTGGATCCACGCCACGGCCGAGCCGCTGTCCGAGGGCACCCAGAAGGTCCTCCTCGACCATCTGTCGACCTTCATCGGCGGCTGGGCCTCCCACGGGCACGCCGTCGACGGTGCAGCCACCGTCCTGCACGACCGCTTCCTGGTCGTGGCCGCAGTGTCGACCGGTGGGGACGACATCTCCGGGTGCGGCATCGACGACCTCGCCCATGCCATCGACCAGGCCGCGTCCCGCGTAGACATCGAGTGGGTGCCGTCGCTCCATGTCCTGTACCGCGCCGGGGATGGATCCGTGGTGTCGGCCTCCCGCCGCGCCTTCCAAACGCAGGCCGAAGAGGGCACCGTCACGGCCGAGACCCCCGTGTTCGATCCGAGCCTCACCACCCTGGGCGCCCTCCGGGACGGGCAACTCGAAAAGCCCGCCCACACCTCCTGGCACGCGCAGCTTCTCGGCACCCCGGCCCGGACGTGAGAGAGCGGGCAATCGCTCAACGAAGAACCATGCCCGGGGCGAAATCGCCCCCCTGCTGCGCACTTTGGATCGCGCATTCCCCATCGGTACTCCCATTCCTACGGCAATCGCATCTTGGCCTCGGTTCTAATGGTGTCCCAATTCGGGACTGTGTGTTCATGCTCCCGCGTGCCCTCTCGCCCATTCTTACGGGGCTGTTTCGTTGATCGGGGGCGGGCGAGCCTCCTGGTCGGAAAGGAAGGTTTTAACACACGATTGCCCTGGCCCCCACCCTGAAAGAAACGGATGCCTCTCGAACGGGTAGACAGTTTGCACGCTTCTTCCAGCTCTTCCCCGAACGTCATGCGCACGACCTCACTACTGGTCGGCCTTGTTCTGCTCCTCGTCGCGATGGGCGACTCCGCCCCCGCCGCGGCCCAGGGATACTTCGACCAGTACGCCATTGAGGACATCTTAGCCCGGCGCGTCGACAACCTCGACGACCTGCCCGAGGTCTACTACGAATACGAGGTCCTCGACGCCCCCAGCGGAAACAGTGTCGTGGCGCGCAACCGGTTCTACGCCCGACTCGGCGACGGCAGCACGGAATTGGGCCGCGAGCGGTCGCAACTCATTGAGCTGCTGAACCGGCAGGCCGTCGAAAACACAGCCCTCGGCGACACGCTCGTCGTCCCCACCCGGTACGACCTCGACTTCCGCGCCTACTCGCCCTTTCCCCGCTACTACCCGGGTGCACACAGCTTCGAGAAGCTGTTCATCATTCACAAGAAGGTGCAGGCCTTCGCGGCCTACGAGTACGGCAAGCTTGCGCGCTGGGGCGTCGTGAACACCGGAGATCCCGACTCAACGGTCACGCCGGCCGGCCGATTCAATTTCAACTGGAAGGAGAAAAAGCGGGTATCCACGCTGAGCCCGCCCGGGGAGGAATGGGTGATGCGCTGGGTCTTCAATTTCCACGCCTCGCGCGGCATCCACATCCACCAGTATTCGATGCCCACGGGCGGCCCCGCGAGCCACGGATGCGTGCGCCTCATTGACGCAGACGCCCAGTGGATCTACGACTGGGCTGATCCCTGGGAGACCACGAGGGGCCACATGAGTCCCTCGTCTGCACGGGGCAAGCTCCTGGATCCGGGGACGATGGTCCTCGTGGTAGGGGATGAACCAGAAGGAAGGCCCCAGCCCTTCGAGTACAAGGCGCGGTACCCGGTCCTCAAGCGCGTCGACCTGCCGGCAAACCCGTACGATGTGCCCCCCGGCACCGACCAACAAAAGATGTGGGATCGGCAGCGGCAAGCCTCGCGATAGGAGGAACCAGACCGGAACGCTTCTCTCCCAACCCGTCTGTCTACAGGCCGCTCATTCGGGGTTGTCAGGCTCAGGAGTGGAAGCCCCGGAGACCGTACGACTCCACTCACGGGGCAGCGTCGCCTTTTGGACAGGATGGGGCACTTCCCCGCGATGTCCGTCCTGGACGGAATCGTAGGATCGATGTCGACCGGCCGTCCGGCGCTCAGACGAAATCTGCTCCATCACCGTCCGGTTGCGGAAGATGTCGTCGTCCGGAATCGGCTGCATGATGCGTCCAAACCGGGGAAGCCAACGGTCTGCATCCCAGGAGAAGTAGGTAAGGACTGCCTTCCCCACCACGTGGTCCATGGGCACAAAGCCCCAGAAGCGGCTGTCCTGGGAGTTGTCTCGGTTGTCGCCCATGGCAAAGAAGTAGTCCTGCTCAAATGTGTACGCGGTGGTGCGCTCCCCGTCGATGGCAAAGGTCGAGTCGGTCATCTGCCGGGCAGCGTGGTCCTCGTACCGTACGATGACCGGTTTGTACACGTCCCAGTTCTCGGCCGTAAGCTCCACGGTCTCTCCCTTCTTCGGGATGTGGACGGGCCCGTAGTTGTCCGGCGTGTATCCCCGATCCGAGGGATACGTGAGATTGCCATAGTCGTCGTCCGTCAGGACGTAGGGCGCAATGGACTGCACCCAGGACCGCTGGTGAACCTTTTGCGCCCCCGCAGGCGTCGCTAGGACCCGAACAGTCTCTTCGTCTCGAGTCCGCCGCACCTCACTGATGCCCATCTCCTCCATGCGGCCGCGCGGAATCTGATAGCGCGCATCGCTTTTGGTCACGCTCCAGTACTGCTGCATCTTTCGGCCCAGGGGCATCGGCTCCCCATCGACATGCACGAGCTTGTCGCGCACCTCAAGCGTTTCGCCGGGCATGCCCATGACGCGCTTGACGTAGTGGACCTTCTGGTCGATCGGGGCCTCGTCGGGGGGATAGTTGAACACGATCGGGTCCCCGCGCTCCACCTCCGAAAATCCTGGGAGGCGCTCGTAGGGAAAGCGGACGCCAGGAAGGTAAATGGACGTGAGCGGAATGCCCAACGAAACGGGCGTGCGGGGCCCGTAGTGCAGCTTCGAGACCACGAGATAATCGCCCACGAGCAGGTTTTCCTCCATCGAGGGCGTGGGAATGCGGAAAAGATCGAACAGGAGCAACCGCACAATCAGCACAATGATGATGGCCACAACGAGGGACTCGCCCCATTGGCGAAGCTCACTTTTGGATTCTTCTGCGGCCCGGCTCGAATCGTCGGTCGACATGCTGGGGGGAGGGTGAGATGAGAAGCAATCGGCGTCAGTGGGCCCTTACGGAAAACTCTCGTCGGATGCGGGGGCGGACCCGGAGGTCCGGACGGTGTCGAGGTATGCCCGCTGCCCCGGCACAACGTCGGCCCTGGGGATCTGTTCGAGAAAAAACGACTGTCCGTCGAACCCGGTGCGGTACCAGCGCTCGCGACGAACGTTGTAGTAGTAATCGATGTGGGGTGCCCGGTCTGCGCGCTGGAGGGAGGCCAGCAGCGCGTCGCGGAGCGATCGGAGTTGAGTGCGGTACGACCGTGCCACGGCAACGATGAGCCCCCGTCCCTCGGGTCCCTTCGGGTCCATAACCTGCACCGGGATGGAGTCGTTGACGACGAACCAGTATTCGAACTGCGACGGCTCGACCGGGGGATTCTTGAGGGACGTATCGGCGAGCGTCCAGGTCGGCGCCCCAAACTCTTCCTGCAGGCGTGCACGAAGGTCCGACGTACGGGCCGTATCCAGAAAGGCATGTCCGGGCGTTTCGCCGAGGAACGCCCAGTTGGTGTCCGCAAATCGATCTCGGAACCAGCTCTTTTCCTGACGCCGCACGGGACGCACGTCCTTGAGTGGGAACGAGGGATCGTCGGACGCCACGCTGCCTTCCCTCCCTCCCATAGCAAAAAGGGAATCGGTCGGGGTGGACAACGATTCGATCGGGTGCGCGGGCAGACGTTGGCCCCGCTGCTGCAGGTGCCGACGCACGAGGGCGCGGAGTCGGGCCTCCCGATACCACTGGGACCGCTCTGAGGCCCACCGTCCCGAGAACGGCCCAGCCTACCAGGAGGACGAGAGCGCCCATCCAAGACCAGCCTCCGCCCGTCCGATACCGCCTCCACGCATGCGTCATGCTCGGGGCCGTTTGTAGATGTCTCGTGCTGTAGATGTCTCGTGCCGCTGGATCGAACCGCGCCGTACTGAAAATACTCTCGGAATCCTCCGTCTGGTCTTCTGCTTCTGCACACGCCGTAATGAGTTGTGGGATGCGCGAGACCCGTGCTCCCTCACGCGCATGACGGGTCCCACTTCACGTCACCGAGTGGCGTCGAGGGCTCTTCTGTCGACTTTACGTGCGGGAAATGCTAATCCTCGTCCACCGAAAGAATCGCCATGAATGCTTCCTGGGGCACATCAATCTCGCCCATCTGCTTCATGCGCTTCTTGCCCTCCTTCTGTTCCTCCAACAGCTTCTTCTTCCGGCTCACGTCCCCGCCGTAGCACTTGGCCGTCACGTCTTTGCGCTGGGCCTTGATGGTCTCCCGCGCCACGATGCGGCGGCCGATGGACGCCTGAATGGGGACTTCGTAGAGCTGTCGGGGAATGACGTCTTTGAGCTTCTTCGCGAGCTTGCGCCCCACCTCGTGCGCCTTGTCGCGGTGGACGAGGATTAGCAGTTCTCGCACGTGAGGTCGACAGAAAGAGCCCTCGACGCCACTCGGTGACGTGAAGTGGGACCCGTCATGCGCATGAGGAAGCACGGGTCTCGCGCATCCCGCAATTCACCACGGCGTGTGCAGAAGCAGAAGGCCAGACGGAGGATTCCGAGAGTATTTTCAGTACGGCGCGGTTCGATCCAGCGGTACGAGACATCTAC
>PXSY01000169.1 GCA_003023125.1 Bacteroidetes bacterium QH_10_64_19 | reverse complement strand
AACCACCGGAACATTGACGGCTAATTGTGCGACCGGTGCTACGCTGAGTCCGCCAGACGGGGGAGGTGCCTGGATTTGAGGGCATCATTGGGCAGAGCGCAGCGATGATGTCGGTGTTTGATCTCATTCCGTCCGCTCCACCGGAGGAGATGGGACGGCGTTCACGCTTCGAGTTTGATTTGAGTGCAGGCATGTTCAGAACCTGTCCCCTCCGTGAAATTTGGGAGTCGGGGCAGTGACGCGTGATGGCTCCCTGATGCACGATAGTGTTCGCACTCTTCACGCGTCACTCTTCACGCATCACTCCTCACGCATCACGAGGCGTTCCCCACCGCTGCCTCCCGATGCTGCCGACTGATCCGTTTCCACGTGTTCGTCTGGAACCGGTAGTAGATGACCGCGGCGGGCACGGCGGTCTCAACGAAGAGGGTGCCGTAGAGCCCCCAGATGCCGAGAGACGTCACGGCGCCCAGGTAGGCGAGGGGCAGCGCAAACCCGAAGAGGCCCAGAATCTGCCCGTAAAACGGCCAAGTCGTGTCGCCGCTGGCCCGGAGCGGCCCCATCGCGCCGTTCATCACGCCCCACAGGAGCACGCTCACGCAGGCCGCTCGGATGAGGGCCGTGGTCGTGCCCTGGACCGCCTCCTCGGCCACGAAGAGGGCACTGATGGGGCCGGCCACGAGGCAGACGCCGAGGCCCACGAGGGCGTAGGTGGCCACCGTAAATCGCAGGGTATCGTGCGCATAATCGTCGGCCTGGCGTTCGTCGCTAGCGCCCAACGATTGGCCCACGAGGCTGCTGGAGGCGAGCCCAAAGCCCCAGCCGGGCGTGTTCATGAGGGCCCGCACCCGCAGGGCCACCACAAAGGCCGCCACCACATTGGGGCCGAACAGGCCGACGATGGCGAGCAGCGGAAACTGACCCCCATTCTGCGCCACCTTGCGCAGCGCGAGCGGCGTCGCGATGCGGGCCAGGTGTTGGGCGTCCCGCGCGTCCCAGTAGGGCGGCGCCCAGTCGATCTGGACCGGTAGGGCGCCGATAAACGGGAGGCGCCCCTTCGCGAAGCCCCACCCAAAAATAAACACGCCGCCGACGCTGCCGAGGACCGTGCCCAGCGCCGCCCCCACCACGCCGAGGTCGAAGACAAAAATGAGGACTGCGTTCACGGCCACGTTCACCACCGCGCCGCCAGCGCGCACGATCATGGGCGTCCACGCGTCGTCCATCCCAATCAGAGTGCGGCTCCCAATCAGGTTGAGGGCGGCGAACGGCATGGCCAGGCTCGCCACGCGCAGGTACCGCGTCCCGTACGCGATGGCCTCCTCGCCCGTCCCGATCAACCGAATCAACGGCTCCGGAAGTGTCCAGAAAACGACGACCAGCGGCAGCGTTACCAGGAGGGCGGCCCCCACGCTCACCTTCACGGCCCGACCGATGTCGTTGTAGCGCCCGGCGCCGTACCGCTGCGAGACGAGGCTAATGGTGCCGCCGGCAATCCCCCCGCCGAGCATGAAGGTCATCGTCCAGTAGGGTACGCCGTAACCCACGCCCGCGATGGCGGCCGGGCCCAGGGCGAGGCCCACCATGGCCACGTCCGCGGTGGCCTTCGACATGCGAGCCAGACCCGTCACGATGCGGGGCCACGCCAGGTCCGAGATGCGCTGCGCCCGCGGCCGTCCGATGAGGTTGAGGTGGACGAGCACACGCCCGATGCCCTCGATGGCCGCACGAACTGGATTGTACAAGGAATCGAGCAGTTGACTGTGAGCAGACTTGAACGGTGTTTGTCTTACAAGTACACGCCCTGTACACGGACACAAAATTGGAGGGCGTTGTTCGAGGAAAAAGTGAGGGAGCTCGTGGAATAACGCCATTCTGGCATTCCCCTCACGCGGTCTTTATCGGGAAGGAGGACGAAGTCGGGCACACCAGGCACCCGCGGGTGTTGGCGGTAAAATGAGAATCGGCCCGTTTTTCCAACAAGTTGCGTCTCATGACAGACCACCCCGCGCCCGTCCGCACCGACGGGAGCAATGCGTTTGCCCGCCGCTCTATGGCCGAGCGGCTGCCCGGGATCTTCGACGAGGTACTGGAGCGAAATCCGGACTACCCGCCCGGCATCAAACACGACGTGCGGGCCCTCCGGACGGCCATCGTCGAGGATGCTCCGATGGCCCTCTTCGATCCGCCCGCGCCCGACCACGATCGGTGGGCCCGCCGTCTTGCCCCGCGTGAGGGGGAGACCTGGCTGGGGACCGACTGGTTTTTTGCGGAGGTGTTTGCCTATCGCCACCTGCTGGCGGCCTGTAGGTACTGGACGACCCGACGGGACCCATTTCGTCCTCACAAGAACGAGGAACTGCACTCGGAGGCCCTGCGGGACGCCGTGGGCGAGGCGCTGGCCGTGGACGGAAGCCTCCGCGAGCGCCTGGCCCACCGGCTTCTGAACTGCCTCTGGGGCAATCGGATGGACCTGAGCATGGAGGGGGTTGCGGCCCAGGGCACGTCTGCCAAGGACGAGCACTTGCTCTCGAACGATCTGCCGGACGTAGTTGACGACCTGATGGCTGGGGACGCCGGGCCGGTGCACCTGATCATGGACAATGCCGGGACCGAAGAGGCCTTCGATCTGGTACTGGCGGATCTGCTGCTGGACAGTGGCCTCGCTCCCACGGTGACGCTCCACGTCAAGATGACGCCAGTGCTGGTGAGCGACGTGCTCGGCGACGATGTCTACTGGCTGCTCGACGTGTTGGAGGACCATGGCGGGACCCTGGCCGAACTGGCAGGGCGCCTCTGCGGTCAACTCCGGGACGGTCGGCTGCGGATCGTGCCCGACTTCTTCTGGAATCTCGATACGCCCCTCCGCAATGTGCCGCCCCGGCTCGAACAGACCTTCGCGGACGCGGCGCTGGTCGTGTCGAAGGGGGACGCCAATTACCGGCGCATCACCAACGATGCGCTCTGGCCGCCGGGGGCAACCCTGTCGGACGCGGCCGGCCCGTTTCCGGCGCCACTTCTGGCCCTGCGGACGCTCAAAAGTGACACGCTCGTCGGGGTCGACCCGGACACGAGGGCGCGCCTGGACCAGCAACACGACGACTGGCGAACGTCGGGGACGTTTGGGGTGGCCCAGTACGCCCCGTGAGCAGGAGGAGTGCGTGTTTGTCGCTGCCGTGGTGACACTGAGGTTCCCACAGAGAACTCAGCAGACCGTCGTGGAGGAGAAAATTAAATCGTTGAGTTTAGCCCGTGATTGTCTGTTGCGAGTGTCGGGCTCGTCCTATACCTTCGTGCCTGTCGCTGTCTTTGGAAATCCCCTTTGGTCTTTCATGCGGTCTATCCTCCTCATTCTCGGCCTCGCCTGCCTGCCGCTGTTGATCCCAGCCCACGCGCAGGACCGGCCCCACGTCTTTCGAAACGCCACCATGTATCCGATTGCCGAGGACCCCATTGATCGGGGCGTTATGGTCGTGCAGGGCGGAACGATTCAGGCGGTTGGTCCGGTCGGGTCGGTGGACGTGCCCGAAAACGCCGTCGAGCATGATCTCGAGGGCAAGGAGGTGGTGCGCCACCCGTCGATGAATCGCGCCCGGGCGGGTGGGATTACGACCGTGCAGGTACTTTCGGGGTCGGGGCACCTGATGAGCGGACAGACGACGTATCTCAAGCTCCGAGAGGGTGGCACCATCAATGAGTTGTCGGCCTGTGATGATCGGGACGTGGAGGCGTGTGGGGGCATGAAGATGGCCAACGGAACCAATCCGCAGCGGGAGAGCGGCCCGTTCCCGGGTACGCGGGCGCGCTCCGCTGCCATGGCGCGCAGCCTCTTCGTGGAGGCCCAGGAGTACCGGAGGAAGAAGCAGGAAGCGGAATCCCCCGACGAGATGCCGGATCGGGACCTGCGCATGGAAGGCTTGGTGGACGTGCTGGCGGGCCGCCGGATGGTCCACTTCCATACGCACCGCCACGACGATATCCTCACGGCCATCCGGCTCAGTGAAGAGTTTGATTTCGAACTAGTGCTGCACCACGTCAGTGAAGGCTGGAAGGTGGCTGAAGAGATTGCCGAAGCAGACGTGCCCTGCTCGATCATCATGATCGACTCGCCCGGCGGCAAGCACGAGGCCGACGAGGTGGCGTACCGTACCGGCGGGGTGCTTGAGGAGGCCGACGTCGACGTGGCCTACCACACGGACGACCCGATTACCGATTCCCGGGTCTTCCTGCGATCCCCGGCCACGGGGGTGCGCGCGGGGATGTCGCGGGCGGCGGCGCTCGAATCGGTGACGCTGGCGGGGGCCCGCATGCTCGGGATGGAAGACGAGGTCGGATCGCTCGAGGCCGGCAAAGACGCGGATTTCGTTGTACTGTCCGGCGATCCGTTGAGCGTCTACACCAATATTGAGCAGACGTGGGTTGAAGGCGAGCCTGTCTTCGACCGGTCCGACCCAGACGATCGGAAGTTTGCGACGGGCGGGTATCGTGTCTACGATGGCACCCTCCAGCACGTCCATGAGTAGTCTCGTCGGACGGATCGTCCTGCTTTTCGTGTTCTCGCCCTGATCGAGTTGTTTGCCATGCGAAGCTGCTTTCGCGTTTCAGTTCTCGTCGTTCTGCTCAGTGCCGTCCTCGCTCTCTCGGGAGCGCGTTCGGTCGATGCACAAACACAGCGTGCCGTCCGCGCCGATACGCTGTACACCATGACCGGAGGACCCATTCAGAACGGGGTCGTTCTCATTGAAGGGGCCACGATTGAGGAAGTCGGGCCCGCCTCGGAGGTATCCATTCCCGAGTCCGCCGAGGTGCACGAGGCGAGCGTCGTCACGCCGGGGCTCATCGATCCGCGGGGCACCGTGGGCCTGTCCGGCATCTACAACGTGTCCGCCGACCAAGACCAGTTGGAAACCTCAGCGCCGATACAACCCGCGCTTCGTGCCCTCGATGCGTACAATCCCCGAGAGCGTCTCGTCTCCTTCGTCCGACAACTGGGCGTCACCACCGTGCACACCGGGCACGCGCCGGGGGCGCTCATCAGCGGGCAGACGGCTACGTTTTCGACCACTGGCGAAACGGTGGAGGAATCTCTTCGCGACTCCCTGACGACCGTGGCCTTCACGGTGGGGCCCGACGCGCAGGCACGGTTCGAGTCCCCCGGCACGCGGGCGAAAGGCATTTCGATGCTCCGGCAGGCCCTGAGCGATGCGCAGGCCTCGATGGGCGACGACAGTGGTTCGGGAACCGATCTGGATCAGGCCGTGATGCAGAAGGTGCTGCGCGGCGAGGTTCCGGCGCTCGTGACGGCGCACCGGGCACACGACATTCAGACGGCCCTCCGGCTGCAGGAAGAGTTTGGGTTTGAGTTGATCCTGGACGGCGCCGCCGAGGCGTACCTGATGACCGATGAGATCAAGGAGGCCGGCGTCCCTGTGATTTTGCATCCCACCATGGCGCGTCCCTCCGGCACCACGAAGAACGCGGCGTTCACAACGGCGGCTGCGCTCCACGAGGCGGACATTCCGGTGGCCATCCAGAGCGGTTGGGAGCCCTACGTGCCCAAGACGCGCATCGTGCTCTACGAAGCGGCCATCGCGGCGGCGAACGGGCTGCCGCGGCCGGCGGCCCTCGCCAGCATCACACGCAATGCGGCCGAAATCCTCAACCTGGAAAATGTGGGGACGATTGAGCCGGGAATGGCGGCCGATCTTGCGCTCTTTGACGGGGATCCGTTCGAGTACACCACGCACGTCTGTACCGTACTCAGCGGCGGGCAGGTGGTGAGTAACGAGTGCAAGTAGTGACCCTCATCCGAATTCCTCTCAACTCTCCGGACGCGGTGTGAGGCGAAGTTGCGCGGGCGAAGCTACGCAGGCAGGGCACGCGGGGCGTGCGGATCGAACTGAGGTTCTACGTCGGGACGAAGTCCTGTACGAAGCGGCTTGCGTTGGCACAAGGCAGGGAGGCGGGAAGGCTG
>PXSY01000168.1 GCA_003023125.1 Bacteroidetes bacterium QH_10_64_19 | reverse complement strand
ACAGAGTATCCCACCTCCCTCCTCGCCGGCGATGCCCGAGGGCGCCTCCGAACCCTCCAGCAGGCCCAAGGATAGCTCCATGATCGAACAGCGTCCCCGCACTCATCCGTTTGCTTCCCCCATGCGATTTCAGCCCCTTCGTCCCATCCTCACCGCACTGCTCCTGGCCGCCGTGCTCGCGGTCCCCTCCGCCCCGGCCCAGGACCTGCTCATCCCGATGGACGAGCAGCAGGAGAATCACCTCAAGGCCTACGGGGCCGTGTACGCGACGCTGCAGGAGGGACAAACGGTGGACTGGCTGCTCAATTACCGCGGCGGGTCGTTTCTCACCGACGCCACCGACGCCGTCCGCCGCGAGTTGCGGGTGCGCGGCGTGTCGTTCCGCCCCGTCGGTGCCGGGGAGGGCGCCAAAATTGTCTCGAAGGTCGAGGCCGACGGCAGCAACATGTCCGTCGTGCCCCTTGAAAAGGCCCCCGAGATCGCGGTGTACGCCCCCGAAGGCGCGGTGCCCTGGGACGATGCCGTCCGCCTGGCCCTGGAATACGCCGAGGTTCCCCACGACGTCATCTACGACAAGGAAGTCCTCAACGGCGACCTCTCTTCCTACGACTGGCTTCACCTCCACCACGAGGACTTTACCGGCCAGTTCGGCAAGTTCATCCGCTACCGGAACGAACCGTGGTACATTCAAAAGCAGAACAAGGCCGAGGCGGCCGCCAAAGAGTTCGGCTTCCGCAAAGTCAGTGAGTTGAAACTGGCTGTATCGGAGCGCATCAAGCAGTACGTGTCGAAGGGCGGCTTTCTGTTCACCATGTGCTCGGGCACCGAGACGCTCGACATTGCCCTTGCGGCCCACCAGACCGACATCGTGCCGGAAGCGTACGACGGGGACCCGGTGGACCCGAATGCCCTCGATCAGCTCGACTACAGCAACACGCTTGCCTTTCGCGACTTCACGCCCAACCTCAACGCCCAGGAGTACGAGCATTCGAACATCGACGTGGGGCCGCCCCCGCCCAAGATGCGGGACCCCACCCTGGACTACTTCACACTGTTCGAGTTCAGTGCCAAGTGGGACCCCGTTCCCACCATGCTGACCCAGAACCACGTCTCGACCGTCGAGGGCTTTGTGGGGCAGACCACGGCCTACAACAAAAGCGTGCTAAAGGAGGATGTCGTCGTGCTTGCCGAGGCCCCCGACCGGCCCCAGGTCCGGTACATCCACGGCACGCTGGGCCAGGGCACCTTCACCTTCTACAGTGGCCATGACCCGGAGGACTACCAGCACTTCGTGGGCGACCCCCCCACCGACATGTCCCTCCATCCCAAGTCGCCGGGATACCGACTGATCCTCAACAACATCCTCTTCCCCGCTGCCAAGAAGAAAAAGCAAAAGACGTAACTACCTCATTCTCGTTTATCCATTTTCTCATTTTCTCATTTGTCCATTTTCTACTTTTGTGACATATCTACAATTTAGTTATTCCGACCCTCATTTTTCAACACTCATTTTTTAATTTTCCAATCTTCTAACTTTCAACCTTCCAACTTTCCAACCTTTCACCCCAAATGCCTAATTCAAAACCCGTGTCGGCGTCCCGGTGCGAGATGACCGAGATCGTCCTGCCCAACGATACCAACGGGCTCGGCAACATGATGGGCGGGCGGCTGCTCCACCTCATGGACAAGTGCGCCGCCATCTCGGCCCAGCGCCACGCGAACCGGATCTGTGTGACCGCCAGCGTCGACAACGTAGAGTTCCAGTCGCCAATCGAAGAGGGCGAAGTTGTGGTTATCGAGAGCCACGTAAACCGCGTGTTCCGATCCTCCATGGAGGTGGAACTGAACGTGTGGGCCGAGAATCCGCTCGACGAAACCCATCGGAAGTGCAACCGCGCCTTCTACACGTACGTGGCCCTCAACGAAGACGGAAATACGGTGTCCGTGCCGGACGTAGAGCCACAGTCGGAAGACGAGCGCGAGCAGTACGACGCCGCGGCAAAGCGTCGGGACATTCGCCTCGTGCTGTCCGGACGGAAAGAACTTGGGGACGCGGCAAGCCTGAAAGAGGACATGATCACGGCGCTAACACACTCGACGGATGGCGAAGACTGAATTCTTCCAGCGAAGGATCGGGCGTCGTCCGTATCTCACCGCCCTCCTTCTCGTCGCCATCGCCGGACTGCTTCTGCCGAGCGCCACCCGGGCACAGCGCGAGGCCGGCACTGTGGGAACGGGCTTCCAGGTCGGCAATCCCGGGGGCCTATCCCTGAAGTGGTACCGATCGGCCCCGATCGCGTACGACGCCGTCATCAGTACCGACGGGGACGACTTCGCCGTGGCGCACGTGCACCGACTCTGGGAACAGCCGCTCCCGGATTCGCCGCTCCACCTGTTCTTTGGCCCTGGGCTCATGGGCGGCGCGGAGAGGCTTAGCGCTCCCCTCCGGCTGCGACTCGGGGCGAGCGGGGAAGCTGGACTTAATTTTTACGCCGAACGCTTCGAGGTTTTCTTGCATGTCACGCCAACCCTCCGGTTTTTACCTGACAGAGACGTGCGGCTCGACGGCATTGTCGGCCTTCGGTACTATTTCCGTTCGTTCTAATCGCCCGGAAGGGTCCCGCCCTCCGGCCCACCGGGAGATACGCCTATGTTTTTCGATCGCATTCTCATCACCGGGGCCAACGGCCTGCTCGGACAGGCCCTGGTCCGTCGTCTAAGCCAGAACCGGGAGTTCGACGTGCTGGCCACGGCCCGCGACGACGCACCGCGGTTCGACGGCGGCTCGTGCGGCTACTCGCCGCTCGACGTGACGCAGCCCGACGCGGTGGAGAACGTCTTTGAGGACTTCGCCCCCAACGCGGTGATCAATTGCGCCGCGATGTCCGACGTGGCCGAGTGCGACGAGAACCGTAACGAGGCCTGGGCCGTCAACGCCCGCGCCGTCAAACGGCTGGCGAAGCACTGCCACGAAACCCGGGCCCGCCTCGTGCAGGTGTCCTCCGACTTTGTCTTCAATGGCAAGCGCGGCCCCTACGACGAGGACGCCCGCCCCGACCCGGTCAACTACTACGGCCGCGCCAAGCTCGCCGGGGAAAACGCCGTGCGCGAGGCCGGGCGGTCGAACTGGGCCATCGTCCGGACCGTGCTGCTGTACGGCACCGGACAGGGCCTGAGCCGCTCGAACGTGGTCCTCTGGATGATCGACGAACTCTCACAGGGAAACCAGCTGCACATCGTCGACGATCAGTACCGGACGCCCACGCACGTCGATGATCTTGCCACCGGCATCGAACGCCTGGTCAACCGCGAAAAGACGGGCATCTACCACATTTCGGGCCGGGACCTCGTGTCGATCTACGAATTGGCCTGTACGGTGGCCGAGGTGTT
>PXSY01000167.1 GCA_003023125.1 Bacteroidetes bacterium QH_10_64_19 | reverse complement strand
AGAGCAGGCAGTGCGAGAGGCCCTCGAGGTCATGAACGACGGGGGCACTGCGCTGGACGCGGTCATTGACGGGGTTAAGATCGTCGAGAATGATCCGGACGATATTACCGTAGGCTACGGCGGCATCCCGAACGCTGAGGGCACCGTGCAACTGGAGGCGGGGGTGATGGAGGGCAAGACGCACCGCACCGGATCTGTGGCCGTCCTCGAAGGCATTCGACATCCGTCGGAGGTAGCGCGCATGGTGATGGAGCGCACCGACCACGCCCGCCTGGTGGGCAGGGGGGCGCAACAATTCGCCAAGATGCACGGATTCGAGACTGAGGATCTCCTCACGGAAAAGGCCCGCAAGATCTGGGTGAAGTGGAAGGAGACCCTCTCGGACGAGGACAATTATCTGCCGCCGGACAGCGTGCGGAGCGCGGAGCTGGGATCCGAACTGCGAGAGGTCCAGCGCCACTACGGCACCATTCACTGCTCGGCCCTGTCCCCGAGCGGCAACGTCGGGTCGATCACCACCACCAGTGGGCTGTTTCACAAAATTCCGGGTCGGGTGGCGGACACGTCTGTCGTCGGTGCGGGCCTGTACGTGGCCAACGAAGTCGGGGCGGCGGGCTCAACGGGCCGGGGGGAGGCCAATTTGCGGAATCTGTCGAGCCATCTCATCGTGGAGCGGATGCGAGAGGGGGACGACCCGCAGGAGGCCTGCCTGTTCGCCTGCCGGCGGATTGCCGACAACACGAAGGCGCCTCGCCTTCTCAATGATCGGGACAACCCCAACTTCAACGTGCGCTTCTACGCGCTGCGGACGGATGGGGAATTCGGCGGTGCGCAACTGCGGGGACACGGGCAGATGATCGTTGGCGATGCCGACGGCGTACGAAGGGTCGACACGCCGGGGCTCTTCGAGGAATAGTCTCGAGACCGCTACCAGTTTGAGGTTGCCGAGCTGAAGATGTCGTCGGCCACGTTTTCGAGCGCGTTCTGGGCGGCTTGCTGCTCGCCCGTGAGGCCGGCTTCGGCCGGATTGTAGCTGGCCTGGCCGCTGAACGTCTGGTTGAGGAGTTCCTCGTCTTTGGTCTGGTCGACGTACCGCACCTGCACCTCGATGGTCACCTCGTTGGTGGTGGCGCGCTCATTGCCGCTCACGCCGGTGGGCTGGTTCGTGTATCGCTGGATGCGGGCCCTCAGGAGGGCGTCGGCGCCCGAGTCGTCCGTGGTGAGCGAGAGGCGCGTGCGGTCGACGAACCGGTCGGTGAGCAGGTCCGTCAGGTCGGTGCCCATGCGGTTGGCGGGGCTGGAGGTGTTGTCCTGGACAATCGGGATGGAGATGGTTTCGAGGTTGGACGGAATGCTGGCGCCGCTGAAGCTGTAGACCGCGCAGCCGGAGACGAGGCTCGCACTGATGAGGAGAGCAAGGAGCGGCACGAGCAGGCTGCTCCTACAGGGCCAACGGTCCGGAACGGGTACACGGAAGCGCGGAGGGGAGGACGTGGGGCTGGAAGCACTCCCGCTTCCATGCGCTCTCGCCCCCACGTGCTGAACGAGCGTATTCATGAGCGCCGGCATAAGCATTTGCGTACTTGGCGGATGCTCTGGCTGCCGCACCCCTGCGTCTCGACATCTGGACATCTGTCCGGCTCAACGTTCCCGGCGCCGGATGGCTCCACGGGGGGCGGGGCGGAGGTTGGACGGCCTACGTGTCCGTCGGCAGCTTCTCCCCACAGCTGGTGCAGTTCGACAGCGACGCGCTGACAGTTTCGCCGCAGGTCGGACAGTGGCCGATCTCGCTTCCGAGGGGCATGTTGTGTTCCTGCGAGGCCCCCATCCGCTGAACACCCCGAAGCAGCGGGTACGCGAGCACCGGTGAAATCAGAAGTGCCACGAACACCCATCGGATGAGTCCCCGCCCTCGATCCCTGGCCACCTTTCCTGTGGCGATGGCAAGGATCACCCACAGTAGCAGGATCGGGAGCAGCCATCCGCCGACCGCATCCGTTTCCATAAGCCAGAGATCGATCGCAAGAAGCGGGTGCATACGCGAGGGGTGGGGAAAGAACGCAGAGATCGGATGCCGCTTCGTCTACAGATCCTCGTCAATGTCTTTCAGCTTGCGGTAGAGGGTGCGCTCGCTGATGCCGAGGGCCTGAGCCGTTCGTCGGCGGTTGCCGTCGAACCGTTTTAGGGCCTGACTGATGAGGCCCTTCTCCGCCTCCTCCAGCGTCGGGAGGTCGTCGGGCTCATCGGTCGGCTCCGGCCCGTCCTCGATGTCCGGCTCCGTCGAGGAGGGCGGCTGCGGGTCCGAGGTAGACGGCCGGTTCTGGTGCGGGGTGGTGGGCCGGGCGGGGCCGTCCTCGTCCACCTCGTAGACGACATCGCGCATGATGGAGTCAACCTCGCCCCCCTCCGGCTGATCGCGATCGCGGCGCGGCTGGTGGGGGCCGGCGGTCTCCTCGTTGCGCACCACCACGAAGTCGTCGTAGTCGCCGGGGAAGTCGCCGCGCTCGGCGACCTCGCGGGGCACCACGACCCCGACGTTCGACATAAGGGCGTCGAGCTGGTCCTTCAGGTCGCGCATGTCCATCCGCATCTCGAGGATGGCGCGGTACAGCAACTCGCGCTGGCGCAGATCGGAGGTGTCGTCGCCCTCGGTCTCCTGGTCTTGGGCCTCGTCCTCCACCCGCATCAGCTCGGTGGAGGGAACGGCCCGGCCGACATCGCGCAGGAGGGGGCGCAGATCATCGACATCCACGATATCGTCCCGCATCAACACGGCCACCTGCTCGGCGACGTTGTGCAACTCCCGCACGTTGCCGGGCCAGCGATACGTTTCGAGCAGGTCTTCGGCGTCGTCCGTCAGGCGCTTGCGGGACGAGTTGTAGTCCTTCGAAAACTGGTGGAGGAACGTTTCGAAGATGGGAAGGATGTCTTCCGGGCGCTCCCGCAGCGGGGGAATGTCGATGAGGACGGTGCTGAGTCGGTAGTAGAGGTCCTTTCGGAAGTTGCCCGCCTGCACCTCCTCGCCGAGGTCCTTGTTCGTCGCCGCCACGATCCGAACGTCCACTTGCTCCTGCGTGGAGGCGCCCACGCGGGTGAAGCGGCCCGTCTCCAGCACACGGAGCAGGCGCACCTGCGCGTTCTGCGGCATCTCCCCGATCTCGTCGAGAAAGATGGTGCTGCCGTCCGCCTCCTCGAAGTAGCCGACCCGTTCCTCCACGGCGCCGGTGTAGGCCCCCTTCTCGGCCCCGAACAGCTCACTCTCGATGAGGCCCTCCGGGATGGCGCCGCAGTTGACCACCACCATGTCCTCATGCCGACGCGTGGACAGTTCATGGAGGACCTGCGCGATCAGTTCCTTCCCTACCCCGCTCTCGCCCTGCAGCAACACGGTGATGTC
>PXSY01000166.1 GCA_003023125.1 Bacteroidetes bacterium QH_10_64_19 | reverse complement strand
CACGTCGGTGCCAGTGCTCACGACCTTCATGGTGATCAGCGTACTCGCGTCCGCGGGACTGCCGGGCCTCAACGGATTCGTGGGCGAGTTTCTGATCCTGCTCGGGTCGTTTAAAAGCACAGTCATCGACAGTCCGATTCTGGTCGCCTTCGCCACCAGCGGCGTCATCCTCGCGGCCATGTACCTGTTGCACATGCTCTACCGCACCTTCTTTGGCGAACTGACCCACGAGGCCAATGTGCAGATGCCGGATCTGAACGCCCGTGAGTTTGTGCTCATGGCCCCGCTCATCGTGCTCATGTTTGTCCTCGGCTTTTTCCCCAACCCGTTCCTCCGGCAGACCGCCCCCACGACCGAGTTTCTTTTAGAAACGGTAGAGGAGAAGCGAGCCGCCGTAGAGGTGCAGGCCGCCGATGATCCGGTCACCGCCGACGATTCGTCCAAGGTGCCGGTGGCCCCGCCCGAGACCGAGGAAGTCTCGGTGGACGTTCCGGAGATTGCCCCGTAACTGCGTACTTGTTGCTTTTTGCTCTCCTTTTTCCAGTCAATCCGTTTGACCTATGCCCTCACGCGACCCCCTGTCCGACGCTGACATCGACGATGCCCTCGACGACCTCGAGGGGTGGAGCCACGCCGACGACAAGATTCAGAAGACCTACGAGTTTTCCGACTTTCGGGAGGCGATCGGCTTCATTGTCCGCCTGTCGTTCTATGCGGAAGAGATGAACCATCATCCCGAGTTGGAGAACGTCTACAACACCGTCTCCATTGCCCTCACGACGCACGACGCGGGCGGCAAGGTGACGGAGATGGACGTCGAGCTTGCGTCGACGATTGAGGACTTAGCATAGGTGCAATCGCAGAGGCGTCTCCCTGGATGCCTCCGCGGACGAATGAGGTGTTTTTTTGAGCGAGGCATGGTGTGTTGTCTATGGAAATGTCCAGTGCGTTTTCGACCATCGTGGCTGATCTCCCGGCCCTGTCTTCGATGATGGTCGTGGGGGGGGTGGGACTCGCCCTGGTGGTCATCGACGCTTTCCACAACGATCATCCGTCGATCCCATGGCTCGGTGTGGCCGCGCTGGCGGTGGGAACTGCGTGGGAGCTTACGCAACTCGGCGCCCCGCAAGAAACGGTGTTTTTCGAGACCCTCCGGACGGGGGGATATGTGGCGTTCATTAACCTGATCATCCTGCTGACGGGATTGGCTACGATTCTGCTCTCGATTCCGTACCTGAATCATCTCCGGTACGACTACGGAGAGGTGTACGCCCTGATCATGTACTCGACGGTGGGCATGATTATGCTCGGCTCCGCAAACCACATGATTAGCATTTTCGTGGGGCTGGAGACGATGTCGATCTGCCTGTACATCCTGACCGGGCTGATCCGCGAAGACGAGGGCGCGGTGGAAAGCGCCCTGAAATACTTCTTGCTCGGGGCCTTCTCGACCGGGTTCTTCCTCTATGGCATTGCCCTGATGTACGGGGCAACGGGGACGATGGAGCTTCCGGCGATGGCGGCGGCCGAGCTCGCCACGGCGTCGACACAGTTGTTGTTCTGGGGCGGATTCGCTCTCTTCCTGGTCGGCTTCTTCTTCAAGGTCAGTGCCGCCCCGTTCCACATGTGGACGCCGGACGTGTATCAGGGTGCGCCCACGCCGCTGACCGGATACATGTCGACGGCCACGAAGGCGGCTGCCTTTGGGGCGCTCATCCTGGTGCTTGTGCACGCGGTCCCGGGCGGGGAGTGGCGGTTCGTCATGGCGGCCGTGGCAGTGCTGACGATGGTCGTCGGGAACGTGATGGCGCTGGCCCAGGCCAATGTGAAGCGGCTTCTGGCGTACTCGTCGATCGCCCACGCCGGGTACGTGCTCGTGGGCCTCGCGGCGGGCACCGAGGCCGGGTACGCCGGGGCGCTGTTCTACCTGCTCGTCTACGCGATCATGAACATTGGGGCCTTCGGGGTGATGGCGCTGCTGGAATGGGACGGAAAAGAGGGATGCGAGCAGACGTTGTCTTCGCTGGCCGGAATTGCGAACGAGCGGCCCGTGCTGGGCAGCACGATGGGCGTCTTCATGTTCAGCCTGATTGGCTTTCCGCCGCTCGGCGGCTTTGCGGGCAAGTACTTCGTGTTCGCTCCGGCCGTGAATGCTGGAATGACCTGGCTCGTGGTGATTGGGGTGCTGATGAGCGCCCTGAGCGCGTACTACTACCTGCGGGTGGTGTACGTCTTCTGGATGCAGTCTGCCGACGAGGTAGATGCCACGGGCCCGGTGACGGCGGGGGCCTTTCCGCGGGCCACCACCGCTGCCGTGGGGACGCTCGTGGTGTGCGCGGTGGCGCTCGTCGTGCTGGGCGTGTTCTTCGGCGGGGTTCTTGAGACGACGACGAGCTTCTTCGAGGCGTCTGCGATGGCGGCGGCGCCGTAGTTCCGGGGTTGAAGCTGGGGAGGTTGAAGGTGGGAAAGTGAAAAGATTGGAAGGTTGAAGATGAACAGATCAGGAGAATCGAGCAGAGTTGTGCTTGGCTCTTCGGGAGGAGAGCGGGGTCCGTGGCACGACGGCGAGTAGATCAGAGGATTCTCGCGAGGCTTCGTCGAAGTTGATTGCCGTTCGACCACCTTTCAACATTCCGACTTTTCACCTTCAACATCCTCAAAATGGAGGACCTGCTTCGCGATCGGCTTCCGCACGCCCCGCAGATGGGGCTCTTTGTGACGCCGAATCTTCCGGCGGATCGACTTGAGAAGGCGCTGTCGGACTATGCGACGGACGTGACGCGGGAGGAGGTGCTCGCGCTGTACGATGCCTCTGGTAGGTGTGGAGGTGCAGCGTCGGTGGCTCGGGCTGGGGGGCAAGCGGGTCGCGCTCACCGTCAATCGGGGGCGGGCCACGTTTGAGCTGACAATGGATTTCTCGGGGGCGCCGGACGCGGCCTCGTACGTGGCCGATTTTCTGGACACGGCGATGGTGCGGGACATTGACTTTACGCCCGCCGCAGAGCCGGACACCACGGATACGGCTGCGGTGCAGGACGCTCTGGATCGGCTCCGTGCCGAGCAGAAGCTGACGGAGACGGACTATCAGCGCCTGGTCGATGTGCTGGGGGAGTCGTCCTGACGAACAAATCGGGGAGCACCAGCAGAGCGGGCCTGAGAGGAGGGGCAGTGCACCCCGACTCCGCAGCACCGGCTGGAGGGAGGGCCCGTCGACGTGGTCCATGACGAAAACAGGGCCGCCTCCATTCTCCTACGTTGGGTGTGGTACCTCAGGACCCTGAGAAATAACGAAGGAGCCGGTCCGTCAGGCCTGTCGTGACGGCGTCATATGGTGGAAAAAACCGTCGCAGAAGCGATGCGCCGTAGCGACGCCGCATCACAGAGCGCTCGTTCGAGAAGGCCCGAAACCCTGCTTCGCCGTGCCCGCGCCCGATCCCGCTGTGTCCGGCGCCGCCGAAGGGAAGCGCCGGGTTGGCAAAGTGAAGGAACCCCTCGTTGATGCACGTGCTCCCTGCTGAGGTGCGCTCAAGCACCGTATCGACTGTGGTTTCCCGCTCGGTAAAAAGGTACATCGAGAGCGGGTTGGGGCGGTCGTTGATGCGTTGGAGGGCCTCGTCCAGATTCGACACCGAGAGCACCGGCAGGAGGGGCCCAAAGATTTCCTCCTGCATGAGGTCGGTGTCAGGAGCCACGTCCGTCAAAATCGTCGGGCTTACGTACTGAGCGTCGGCGTCGGTCGTGCCCCCGGTAACCACGCTCGCCCCGGCCGCCACGGCATCGTCGAGCAGAGCGGTGACTTTGTCCCAGTGGTCCGCGTCGATGAGACGAGCGTAATCGGAACTTGCCTTGCGCTGCGCGGCGGTGACGCCGTAAAACCGATCGACGGTCGCCACGAGACGCTCGACCAGTGCATCGTGGGTCCCCTCCTCGACAAGCAAGTAGTCCGGTGCGATGCACGTCTGGCCCGCGTTCACGAATTTTGACCACACGATCCGTTCGGCGGCGAGATCCAGGTCGGCGGTTGCGTCCACAATGGTCGGCGATTTTCCGCCGAGCTCTAGCGTCACAGAGGCCAAGTGCTCCGCGGCGGCCTTCATCACGAGGCGGCCCACCCGCGGGCTACCGGTAAAGTAGACGTGGTCGAAGGGGTGGTCGAGGAGGGCCTGTGCTATGTCTTCATCGCCGGGCAAGAGAGCCACCTCTCGTTCTTCGTACAAGTCCGCGAGCAGTTCCTTCAAAACCGCGTTCGTGTGCGGCGTCTTTCCGGACGGCTTGATCACCACGCAGTTGCCCGCGGCCATAGCCGCGACGAGTGGGCCGAGGGTGAGCGTCAGGGGATAATTCCAGGGGGATAGGAGGAGGGCGACGCCCTTCGGCTCGTAGCGGACTTCCGAGTGGGTGCCGGTAAAGAGGAGGGGCGTGTCCATGGAGTCCGGCGCCATCCAGTCGTCGAGATGGTCGATCGCGTGCTGGGCTTCATCCAGCACCGGCTTCACCTCCGTGAGGTCGACTTCGGTCGGGGCTTTCTCGAAGTCTTCCTGCACGGCCGTTTGCAGGTCCGACCGATAGGCGCGAAGGCCATCACAGAGACGCTGGAGCTTTCGTTTGCGTTGAGCGGCCGTGGTGGCGCGGACCGCCGGAGCGTGGGCCCGCTGGGCGTTGAACACGCGGTCGATGTCGTCCAGAGTGACGGGGGACAGGGGAGCGATCTGCATTCGAAGAACTCACGTGATCAATGGAAAAGTCAATCCTTGAACCTCTTTTTCAGGGGCGGTGATCCCGGCACTGAAGCAACAAGTTGGCTCCGCTTTCGTACGCCAAAAGCCGTTTTGAGAAACGACTCCTAATCTCAGACTCGACCGAGTTTTCGTTTATCATCCTGGAGGCTGCCATGCGCGCGCTACTGATTGCTGACATTCAAAATGACTTTTGCCCGGGCGGAGCATTGGGGGTGCCGGAGGGAGATGCCATTATCCCCACCGTGAATGAGCTGATGGAGGCATTCGACAATGTGGTGATGACGCAGGACTGGCATCCCCCCGGCCACGAGTCGTTCGCCTCGTCGCATCCGGCGCGCGATCCGATGGACGTGATCGATGTCGATTACGGCGATCAGATTCTGTGGCCCGATCACTGTGTGCAGGGGACGGAGGGCGCGGAGTTTCATCCGGACCTCAACACCATGCCGGTACAGCTGATGATCCGCAAGGGCTTTCGGCCCCACATCGACTCCTACTCCGCCTTCTACGAGAATGATCGGGAGACGCCGACCGGGCTGACGGGCTACCTGCGCGGTCGCGGTATCGATACGCTGTACGTGGGCGGCCTGGCGGCGGACTTCTGTGTGAAATGGTCTGCCCTCGACGGCCGGAAGGAGGGGTTTGACGTGTATGTCATCGAAGATGCCACGCGCGGCATCGATCAGGACGGGTCTCTGGACCAGGCGTGGGACGAGATGAATGAGGCGGGTGTGCAGATTATCTCCTCGGAGGCCGCTCTCGATCTCGCAGCGGCGTAGCCCCTCGCGTTGACGCTGTTTGAGCCGCTTCTGTAGCCCCAGTATGGAGACCGCCGGAGTCGAACGCAGTCATCGAACTCCAGTCAAAATCCCACAGGAGAACCCATGAACGAGGCCCGCTCCGTTCCGTCGCGCGCTGACCTTCGGGACCAACTCGAACGGCTTTTTGGACAGCAGGACCCTGACTTCGACACACAGGCCGAGAGGATGCGCCAGTTGCGCCGCAGGGTGGCGGAGGCGAAGGGCGAGCAGTTCGCGAAAGAGTGGTTCAAGGTCTACGGGCGGCCCCTTGAGCTGGGCCGTATGGCGTCCGCACGGTGGGAGGAACTAGGGGACAAGGCGAAGCGACAGATTGTCGAAGAACTCCAATCGGCCGACGAGGTCGGGGAGGAGATGAGCTACCTTCCTGCCGCGGGCTAATGAGGCGCGGACATACGCGATGTAGGCGGCAGCGCGCCTATGCTGAGGCACTTGGTGCCCGCGTGTGCACGCCGCAGATACTCCATAACTCGCCCTGGAATCGACTATCGGTATTCGTTACAGCCCCGCGTACGTCGCAACGTAGAGGGCGAATACGAGAATGCCGATGCCTATAATCTGGGCGATCACCAGTGCGGCAAAAAAGATGTGCCCCTTCCAACTGTCCGGTTCGGCGGTGTCGTTGAAGGTCTTCCAGAGCATGGCGTAGAAGTAG
>PXSY01000165.1 GCA_003023125.1 Bacteroidetes bacterium QH_10_64_19 | reverse complement strand
TGAGCAAGTTCAATGCTGGTGCGAAGGCCCGCTCCGCCGGCCCCAATGACGAGGACGCTCGTGGATACCGATTCGGGAGTCGCAGGAGTGCTCATGGGTGTGGGAGGATGGGATGCAACAAGCTGGTGGTGACCGCCGAGTCCGCACATGCGCCATCACGAACTCGGCATGGATTGCTATGCACTGCGCACCGAGAAAGGGGTTCTCATCTTCGGAGGCCTGCAGGGAAGAATCGGAGGAACGTAACACCTGTGCGCATCCTGTGCATCCGTCTCTGAGAGCGCGAAACTGAGGGAACGGCGTCCGGACAACACGAATGAACGACCGGCACGCGAACTGTGCCTCCGAAGCGGATTTGGACTGGGCGCGACGGTGCCTGCTCCGTCGGCCTTGGGAGCGCCGACCATCCGACGACGCACTGAACCTGGACTATGAACCGCGCACGTCTCCGACCCGTTTTTCAAGGTCCACTATACCTCTCTCGTCCACTCTATCTTCCAGCACGCAATTGGTCTTCTCAATGAAGCATTCCTCCGGAATGGCTCGCTCACTCTCGTGTCTTCTCGGCGTGCTCTGCCTGACGGTCGCCCTTCCCCTGGTGGGTGCGGCGCAGGACCCCCCTGCGACCCCCGATACGCTCCCGCCGGGCCAGGAGCTTCCGCAATCGGCCATCCCTGCGGAGACAGACACCACGGACAAAGACGCCCCATACGTCGCCACCGATCAGCGCATCGTGCGGCGGATGCTGGAGGTGGCCGACGTGTCGGAGGACGACGTGGTCTACGACCTCGGGAGCGGAGATGGGCGCATTCCCCTCACCGCCGCCACGGAGTACGGCGCCCGTGGCGTCGGCGTTGAAATCGACCCCGACCTGGTTGCCAAGTCTCGGGCCAAGGCCAAAGCCGCCGGGGTGACCGACCGGGTCGAGTTTCGGCAGCAGGACCTCTTCGAGACAACCCTTGGGGATGCGACGGTCGTGGCGCTGTACCTCTGGCCCGAGATCAACGTGAAGCTGCGCCCGAAGCTGCTTCGCCAACTGGATCCGGGCGACCGGATCGTCTCGCATGACTTCCGGATGGGGGAGTGGGAGCCCGATCGGGTCGTGGATGCCGGGCAGGACAAGACGGGCACGGCCACGATCTATCTCTGGGTCGTTCCCGAGAATCCCCCGGATGAGCTGATGAGGGCTCCCGCAAACCCTGGCGACGACCGGTAGACCGGTCGGGCGACGGGCCCGGTGACGCCTCCCCGCTGCACTCAGGAGTCTCTGGGGGCCGAGTCGCCTTCGCCCCGGGCGATGGACGCGTACTCCTGCCCGAACATCTCCCAGACCGTCAGGAACAGCGCCCCTATGATGGGGCCGATGACAACCCCGGACAATTGGAAGAAGACGATCCCTCCGAGCGTGGTGATCAGCACGAGGTAGTCCGGCATTTGCGTGTCCCGGCCCACCAGAATTGGGCGCAGGACGTTGTCGGCGAGGCCGATGATGAGGATGCCGAAGACGAGAAGCACGATGCCCTCGAGGAGCCGACTGGTGGCGATGAGGACGACGGCCGCGGGCACCCACACGAGCGCTGCCCCACCGGCGGGCAGGAGGGAGAGCACAGCCATCACCACGCCCCAGAGCGCCGCGGCCTCGATGCCCAGCACCCAGAAAATGAGTCCCCCGAGGACACCCTGAACCAGACCAATCACGAGCGTTCCCTTGATGGTGGCGCGGGCCACCTCGGCGAATTTCTGAAACAGGCGCCGCTCGCGGGCATCGCCGAGGGGAAGCACGCCGACGATTTGGTCGAGAAGACGCGCACCGTCCCGCAGAAAGAAGAACAGCAGATACAGCGACAGGAAAAATAGGCCCGTGCCCCGGAGGGCATTCTGTCCGAACGCGACCACGTTGGTGGCGAGGAACTGGCTGGCGCCGAGCGCTGCCCCTGAGAGCTGGTCCTGGAGGTCCTTCAGACTCACGCCCACGCGCTCCAGCAGATCGGCCACCGCGGGCACCATCTCCCGGAGGTCACCAGCCGTCATGGGCAGGCTCATCTGCCCGTCAGCGAGGCGCTGGTAGACTGCCGAGGCTTCCGACGCCACCAGCACGCCCACAAGAAACAGCGGCACGATGACGATGACCACGATGGTGACGATGGTGCCCACCGACGCCAGGACCGACCGGCCGCCCAGTTGTCGCTCCCACCACTGGAACGTGGGGTAGAAGAGAGTCGCCAGCACGACCGCCCAGAAGATCGGCTTGAAGAACGGCCCGATCAGCCACAGGAACGCCAGGGTTACGACCAAAAGGAGGCCCAGGAAAAAGGCCCGCTGGAGGCGCTGTTCGCGCATGCGGAGTGTTGGAGCGTTTTGGAACGTCGAAGCCGTTGTGCAGACTCCCCCGAAAGGATAGGTGTACTCCCGCGCAATCGCTACCGAGGATTGTTCGTTGGGATGCTGGGGAGTTGGTGGGGGATGGATTGATGAGTTGGTGGTCTGAAAGCCCCCGAGATTCAGATGCTCTGGGGACGCCCATGCATCCGCGCCCCCCTTCCTCCACGCATCTGAGCCTCCGTACCCTCCCCCAAATGCACCGCCGCGCAACGAAGCGTCGCAATCAGGGCGCGCAGAACTGCGTATCTGTTGCGGAACGCGTTCTGACGTTGTTCCGTCCGCTCCCCTGCAGTCCACAACTCGTCCCTGTCCGCACACGCCCCCTCGATCCATGCAGGCCTCTTTCCTCGACGCGCCCGCCTCCGCGGCTACGTCCTTTGCCCTCGACACCGTCGAGAGCTGGCGCTCCTTCCGCGGCTATTTCGACGACGTCCGGTGGAAAATTGCGGAGTTCCGCCGCCACCTGCCTGCCGACGTACGGGCCGACCAGGACGGCCGCCGCATCGTGGTGCGATCGCCGGAGCGGTTTGAGGACTGGCTCGGGACGGTCGACACGGGCGGGTTTCTGGACACCCTTCGGGCGTTTCTGGGAACGTGAGCGGGCGTGAACTCTCCCCAAAACAGGGCCGAGGCTAGGACAGTCCCTCCTCTCCTCCGCTGCAAGGCTTGCGCCCCTCAGTGGCAACAGCTACGTTGGATTGTGGTTTTTCCACTAGGACACAGCGCCGAACCCGGCCCGCCCTCCTGCGGTCCGCCGAGCGCAGCCAGGCCGGCCTAGCACGACGTCTTTCCCCTCCCAACATCGTTCCGGACAATGGACCTCTCACTCGGCTGGACAGCCATTTTCGCGTTCATCGTCATCAACGCGATGCTGCTCTCGGCGTCGCTGCTGGTCTTTGCGGAGCGGCGCGTGTCTGCCTTCATCCAGAACCGGCCCGGCCCCAACCGCGTGGGCCCGCTCGGCCTCCTGCAGCCGTTCGCCGACGTGCTCAAGTTTGTGCTGAAGGAGGACGTGCAGCCCGCCC